>JBBQXR010000159.1:0-7345 GCA_038209455.1 Acidimicrobiia bacterium | reverse complement strand
AAGCCGTTCACCGCGAACGCCGACGAGGCGCGTGACGTCGCCGCGGCCGCGGATGCAAGTGGACTCGTCGTGATGGAGGCGTTCCACTACCGGTACCACCCGGTCGCGCAGCGGATGGTCGACATCGTGCGCAGTGGCGAGATCGGCGCGCTCCGCCACGTGGAGAGTTCGATGTGTATCCCGCTGCCGTTGCCGAAAGACATCCGCTATCGCCTCGACCTCGCAGGTGGCGCCACGATGGACACCGGCTGTTACGCCGTGCACATGAACCGTCTGGTGGCCGGCGCCGAACCCGAGGTGGTCTCGGCGAAGGCACGACTGGCGAGTAGAGGCGTCGATCGGTGGATGCAGGCCCAGTTGCAGTACCCGGACGGCGTCACCGGCACGATGACGACTGCGCTCTGGTCAAGCACGTTGTTGAAGGTGTCGGTGAAGGCGGTCGGAGAACTCGGGGAACTGCGGGTGTTCAACCCGACCGGTCCGCAGATGGGATACCGGATGACGGTCCGCACCGGGGGCACCAAGCGGCGGATCCGGGTCGAGGGCGCGAAGAAGGCGACCTACGCATACCAACTCGAGGCTTTTGTGGCCGCGGTTCGTGACGGCGGGCCGGTGCTCACACCACCCTCGGACGCGATCGCGAACATGACGGTGATCGACGCCATCTACCGCGCCGCGGGTCTGCTGCCACGCGAACCATCGATGCGCGCGGGTTGACCGGCACGCGCGAGGATCCCGGCATGGATCTCCGAAAGTTCGCGTTGTACATCGCCCGGCTCCGGGTCGGGATGGGCCTGGTCATGATGGCGTCGCCCAAGGTGGCGTTCGGGCCGATCTACGGAGCCGGGGCGAGTGAGCCCGCAGGTGCTGCGCTGGCCCGCATGATGGGTGCCCGCGAGGCCGTGCTGGGTGCCGGTGCCGCGATCGCGATCGGTGAACGACAGGGTGGCGAGAACTGGATCTCGATGGTCGCGGTCGCCGACGGTGTCGACGCCCTCGTCAACCTCGGATCGCGTCGGCTCGGTTGGCGCGGGAAGACCCTGGGTGTGATCGCGGCGGCATCGTCCGTCGCGCACCTCGTGCTCGCCAAGCGCCTCGCGGGATCTCTGCCCGTCCGCTCGCACTCCTGAGCGGTTCGGCTACGCGTTGACCTGGTTGCTCGCAACCACGGGTTCGCCGACGATGCCGTGGACCGCGTCGACCACCTGTTCGCGGCTGCGTTGTGCAGATGCGAGTGCCTCCGTCGGTTCACGGAACCAGGCCAGGCTCGCCCGGGTGTGCCGGAAGCGCACCCACCGAGTGCGCCATGCGATCCAAGCGAGCCCACTGACCGGTCCCGCGAGCGCTGCGACCGCGGCGCCCTTGCCGCCGAACCGGCGGTAGGCACGAACCGACTCCCAGGTCCAGATCACGGGAAAGAAGACGAACCCGACGAGGCCCTTGGCAGTGGCCTTCCACGCCGGGTGCTCGACGCGATTTCCCGCGAGCCGTGCGAGCAATACCACCGGCCCGTCGAGCACCACGCCGACCGCGGCTACCGGTGCGAGGACGGCACTGACCACGCCGAGGCGGATGAGCCGAAGTCGAAGTCGTGCGGGGTAGAGCCGCGGGACCGCGTGCGGGTTCGTCACCCCCAGGACCGCGAGGTCGGCGAGGTGGGTGTCGACGGCACGTTCGAGGGTGCGGAACTCCTCGGACTCCTCACCGCCGCGATTCGCGATGACGGTCGCCAACGCGCGGTGCAGTGCAGAACGGTCCGCGAATGCGTGCTCATGCGGGAGCAGGTCGCCGTCGCCGTCGATCGCGATCGCGGCGGCGTGGTCCACCACCATTGCTTCCCGCCAGGTGGCGTGGTTCAGGGTGATGTCGTGGAGGCGGTGCGTCAGCACCTCGGTGACCGCGCGCACCGTCGCCACCGGGTCCGACCGGTACCGGCCCACCCATTGATCCATCTGGATGGGCTTGCCGATGTGGATCGCCGCCTGGGAACGGAACCGCCCCTTGTCGGCGTACACGATCCCGACCGGCACGATCGCAAGTTCGTCGACGCCTTCGGCGGCCGCGTTGAGGGCAATGCGGGCTGCGCCCGTTTTCAACGGCACGATGCTCGGCTCGCGGTGCACGTGGCCTTCGGGGAAGATCGCAATCTGCTCGCGCGCCGCGAGGACCGCGGTACTGGCTGCGAACGCTTCGCGATTGTCACCGGTGTCGCCATCGGATCGACGGTTGAGCGGCACCACGCCGGCGAGCTTGAACAGCAGCCGGGCCGGTGGGTACTTCCACAGGGAACTGGCCGCCAGGAAGCGAGGAAGGATGCCGAGTCGGCCGACGATCACGATCGGGTCGGCGAGTCCGTTGCTGTGGTTGCTCGCAATGATCGCAGGCGTCCCTTGCGGCAACCGGCTGGCACCGGTCACGTCGACGCGGCGGTAGAACACCGCGGTGATGATCCATGCGAGAAGTTTCAGGAAGCGGTAGGACCGCGGCGTCGTCGGACTGAACTTCTCTGCCACGGGCGTGACCGTACTTGCCGAGTCGGCGCTACTGCACAGTGGTGACGGCTACGGCCATGAGGCGATCGTCGTTGCCTGCATCACGGACCTCGACCCGGACCAGCGTGCCGTCGGCGCGGGAACCGTAGGGAAACGCGGTCGCGGTGACCGGCCCGATCCGGCCGGGGCTGAGGTAGTGCAGGGCCGTGTCGGTCGTGGCCGCGGTGCCGGTGGCGTGTCGCCCGGCCCGGTCGACGAGTGCCGCAGTGACGCCACCGTGCAGGATTCCCCACGGATTCCGGAGTTGATCGGTGATGGTGAGCGTCAACCGATCGGGGCCCGAGGCCGTCGCACCGAGGAAGTCGTCGAGGTGGATCGTGGGTCCGTCGTCGGCCTCCGGCGCCCGCAGGATCAGGGGCCGCTCGTAGACGGGTGGGCCGCCCTCGGGTTGCAACACCGCGGACGTGAGGGTACCGGTCGCGACCAGCGCGCTGCTTCGTCCGGCATCGGTGATGCGGATCTCGGTGACGGTGGCGTGACGACCCGCGCGCAGGACGTGCGACTCCAGGCCGAGCGGTCCGACGGCGTGCCGGTCGACTGCTCGCAGCATGAGGTTGGTGGAGACCACCCATCCAGGCAGCGCGGCGAGGCCACCGCACAATCCTCCGATGCTGTCGGCGAGCGTGAGCAGCGCGCCCATGGCGATGCCGCCGTCCGCCGAACGCACGAAGGCCGCGGCGGGCGCGGTGCCCACCAACTGCGCGGTGCCCGGTTCCGAAGGGCCGACCTCTCGCATGGTCAGGCCGAGGAACCGGGCGATGGATCGTCCGGCGTCGGCGTGGTCGAAACCGTTCACGCGACCTCGACTCCGCGGGCGCGCACGATCGTGCAGAGTCGGTCATCGGATCCGGCGTCGACCAACTGGATGTCGACGGATCCACCCGTCGGCCCCACGTCGATCACGGTCGCGCGCGCGGTGACCGGCCCGACCTTGGCCAGGGCGATGTAGGTCACCTGGAGGTCGACGATGTCGATGTGGCGACCCGCCGCGGCGGTCAACGCCCGACCGGCGGAGGCGGCGGCAGTCATCGCCATGATCCCGCCTTGGACTGCGCCCAGGGTGTTGCGGACGTAGTCGGTGAGCGGGAGGGTGACGTGCCCGGACGCGGTGTCGACGTCGGTCACACCGGTCGCGAACTCGATGGGGGAACGGAAGCCGGAACCGGGGATCGCCATCGTCATGTGGGTGATGCCACCGCCACCGTCGATCACGGGGTTGCCCTCGCGGCGCGGCAGGATCGCGAAGCTCATGGTGGCGAGCCCGAGGTCGGCGCCGGTTTCGGTGGTGAGATCGACATCGATCACCACGGTGGTGCGACCCTTGCGCAACACCCGACCCCGGGCCTGCGCTCGCTGTACCTCGGGCCGGGGCAGCAAGTGGAGGGTGAGATCGGCGGTGGCGATCCAGTCGGGCCGGGCCGCGGTGGCAGCCAGGCCCCCACCCACGGCGTCGACGAGCGTGGCCAGCGCGCCGGGATGCGTGAGGCCGGTGACGCCACGGGTGTGCTCGTCCACCGCGATCGAGGCCTGCGCGGTCACACCGTCTCCGCCGGTCGACTCGAGCGCAAGGTCGCGCAACACGTGACGTTCCGGGGGGTAGCCACCGAAGATCGGGGTCGGGGCGCTGGACAGCGGGCGAGTCACGGGCCAGACCGTACCGGTCGGCGCGCGCGACGATGGGGGAGTGAGTACCTCCACCCGCGGTCGCCTGCTCGTCGCGTCTCCGGATCTCGACGAGTCGAGCTTCCGGCGCTCGGTCGTGCTCATGCTGACCCACGACGCCGAAGGGGCACTGGGGCTGGTGCTCAACCGGCCGGTCGATCTGCCGATGGCCGAGATCTTCCCCGACTGGGTTGAGGTCGCGGCGGCGCCCGCGTGCATGTACTTCGGCGGTCCGGTCGAACCCGAAGCCGCGCTCGGACTCGGTGAGGGTCCGGTGGACCGGGACCAGATGATCGTGGGTCTGATCGGTGCGGTCGACCTCGAGGGGCGACCCGAGGACTACCGCGCGGTGCGGATCTTCGCCGGCTACTCGGGTTGGGCGCCCGGCCAACTCGACGGTGAGCTCGCGCGCGGCGACTGGATCGTGGTCGACGCGCTGGTCGAGGACGTGACGGGGGCCGCGCCGTCGCACCTGTGGCGGGACGTCCTGCGCCGGCAGAAGGGCCGCGTCTCGATCTTCGCGACCGCGCCCGACGACGCCTCCCTCAACTGAGGAGGCCGCGTCCCGTCACGAGCGGGAGGTCGAGCGTCGAGATCACACCGGCTGGTGCGGCGCACACCGCGGGGATCGAGTTGAGGATGCGCATGCCGGTCGCCACGAGACCGCCGGTGTTGTGATCGCCGTCCTCACCCATCATCTCGAAGTCGACGGTGTACGTCGGCGAGCCGGCGACGGTGATGCGGTAACCGCCGGATCCGCTCGGCTGCGGCCAATCGGGAGCCGCGTCCGGGTGCATGCGGGTGACGTGTTCCACGACGATCGCAGGGCGACCGCGGACGTAGCCCTGCACCTCGAAGCGCAGCCCGGCCATGGTCCCCTCGGCGATCTTGCCGACCGCGGTGTCGTAATCGTGGGGCGCCGCCCACTTCTCGACGACCTCCCGGATCTCCTCGATCTCCTCGCCGAGTCCGGCCGCGATCATGTGGAGCACGCCGCCCCACGCGAAGGTCAGGGCGCCGGGGATGAGGAGCAACGGCGTGTTGTCGAGTGGGGTGCCGAACCCCATGGTGTCGAACAACACCTCGGGCTGCATGTAGGTGGAGTAGTCGAGGTTCTCGACGATGCGGATCGAGTCGATCCGTTCGGAGAATCCGCTGACCACGAGCGGGAGCAGGTCGTTGGCGAACCCGGGGTCGATGCCGGACGTGATGCACGTGGTGTCGCCCGCCTGGCACGCGGCTTCGAGTTGGCGGACCCACCCCTTCGGTGCAGTCGGCGGGTCGAGGAGCGAGACGACCGACGTCGAGACGACGTTCTTGCCCGACGCGAGGAAACGGCACATGTCGGCCACCGCCTCGCCGGGGCGCAGGTCGCCCGTCGCCGTGTAGCACACCACGTCGGCGTCGAGCGCGAGCAGGGCGTCGGCGTCGTTGGTGGCGATGATCCCGGTCGGCGTCTCGAGGCCGGCGAGTTCCGCGGCGTCCTTCCCGACCTTTTCGGGGGAGTGCACCCACAAACCGACGAGCTCGAGATCGGGATGATGCACGATCGCCCCGAGGGTGTGCAGGCCGACGTTGCCGGTGGACCACTGGATCACTCGATGGGTCATGGTGGCGGACGGTAGCTGCTGGGTTCCTGCGTGCGCCCGTAACGAACCGGCCCGATGAGAGACAATGGCGGAGTCGAAAGGAAGTCCCCCATGGTGTTCCGATTCCGCAACTCCGACAAGACCGCGATCGTCGATCCGTCCAACGCGCTCCCGGGCCGGCCCGAGGCGATGCCGCTCTCCGACAAGCACTTCGTGAACTTCCATCAACTCCGCGGTCCGTACCCCGAGGGACTCGAGACGGCGATGTTCGCCCTCGGGTGTTTCTGGGGTGCCGAGCGCATCTTCTGGCAAATCCCCGGCGTCTACACGACCGCGGTCGGATACGCGGCGGGTGCGTCGCCGAACCCGTCCTATGAGGAAGTGTGCAGCGGACGCACCGGACACACCGAGGCCGTCCTCGTCGTGTTCGATCCGACGGTGGTTTCCTACGACGCGTTGTTGCGGACCTTCTGGGAGGGGCACAACCCGACCCAGGGCATGCGCCAGGGCAACGACATCGGCACGCAGTACCGCTCGGGCATCTACACGTACTCCGACGCCCAGCAGGCCGCGGCCGATGCGTCACGCGCGACGTTCCAGACCCGTCTCACCGAGTCCGGCTACGGCGAGATCACCACCGAGATCATTCCGGCGCCCGAGTTCTATTTCGCGGAGGAGTACCACCAGCAGTACCTCGCGAAGAACCCGGGTGGCTACTGCGGCCTCGGCGGCACCGGCGTCAGCTCATGTGCCCAGGGGATCGAGAACGTTTAACCGACCGAATGCCCGGACGCGGCCTCAGTCGTCGGGTGCGAGCACGCCGGCTGCGGTGAGCGCCCATCCGCGGCCGCAGTCCGGGCACCGCCACCGTCCCGGTAGGTCGGCGAGCAACGGCACGTCTTCGCAGTCGGGACAGTCGGGCGGCACGCCGCGAGTGTCGCGCTCGGGTGTGACCGCGGAGCCGGGTGATGGCGGCATTGCATCAGAGCATCTGAGCACAGGAGAGGGCCCTGCCTGGTCGTGCGGGCTTGGGCGTCTGAGCAACCTGGAGGTTAGGTCGACTAATCGTCAGCGATCTGGTCGCGCTCATCAGCGATCTGGTCGCTCTCGCCAGCGATCTGGTCGCGCTCATCAGCGATCTGGTCGCGCTCGTCAGCGATCTGGTCGCGCTCGCCGGCGATCTGGTCGCGCTCATCAGCAGCCCGTTCGCGGTCGTTCGCCATCTGGTCGCGCTCGTCAGCGATCTGGTCGCGCTCCTCTGCAGCTCCTCGGCGCTCCTCTGCAGCTCCTTGGCGCTCCCCTGCAGCCGCTTCGCGCTCCCCAGCATCCCCCCCACGCTCCCAGGCATCCCCTTTGCGATCCTCTGCAGCCCCGTCGCGCTCATCTGCAGCCGCTTCGCGCTCATCTGCAGCCTCTACGCGGCGCCGAGCGATCTGGTCGGGCTCCTCGTCGTTGCGCATTCGGCGACTCTATCGAGCACGATCGTTATTGGCGACAGCTCTGCCTGGTCGTCGCAGAGGCACATCTCCGCACTGAGGGCAG
>JBBQXR010000158.1:0-7383 GCA_038209455.1 Acidimicrobiia bacterium | reverse complement strand
GCCACCACCGCGGTGGTGCTCTCGGTGGTGTTCCTCTCCATCACGGTGATCACGGGGATGGCCGGCCAGGTCTCGCTCTGTCAGGCGACGTTCGCCGGGATCGGCGCGTTCTCGACTGCTCAGATCGTGAAGGTCTTCGGCTTGTCGGTGCTTCCGACGATGCTCATCGGAGCCCTCGTCGCCGCGGCCGTGGGGGCGTTGTTGGCGGTTCCGATGCTGCGCCTCGGCGGCATCTTCCTCTCGCTCGGCACGCTCGCGTTCGCGGTCATGTTCGACACGCTGCTCGCGCCGCTCGGTTGGGTGAGCGGCGGAGCGCGTCCGGTACGGGTCCCACGTCCGATCGGGTTCGTCGACGACCGCTCGTTCCTGATTCTCTGCGTCATCGTGCTCGTCATCGTCTCGGTGTTCGTGATCTTCATCCGACGCGGGACCACGGGCCACTTCCTGCACGCGTTGCGCGGGAGTGAAACCGCGGCCCGTTCGATCGGCATCAACCCGACCCGGGTCCGGATCCTCGCGTTCGCGGTCTCGGCCGGGATTGCCGGGCTCGGTGGGGGGCTCCTGGCGGTCCAGAAGAACATCGCGACGAAGGAGGACTACGGCTACTTCCTGAGCCTGTTCTTCGTCGTGCTCGTCGTCACCCTCATGCCGAGCACCGTCGAAGGTGCGATCAACGCGGGCGTCGGTTTCGCGCTCGTTCCCGAGGTGCTGAAGTTGGTGGGCGTCTCGTCGTCCTGGCAGTTCGTGCTCTTCGGCCTCGGTGCCATCACCTACGCACGCCACCCCGAAGGGGTGCTCGAGTTCCAGAAGGGCAAGTCGCTCGCGGCAATCGAGAAGCGGCTCCCGGCGCGATGGCGGGGACCCGGAACCACCCCGCCGCCGAGTGCGCCGGCGGTGGCGGTGCCGGTCGGGAGTGTCGACTGATGGCCCTGCTCGACGCGGTCGACATCACCAAACGGTTCTCGGGTATCACCGCGCTCGATGCCGTCTCGATGCAGGTGAACGACGGGGAATCGGTGGGGCTCATCGGCCCGAACGGTGCCGGGAAGACCACGTTCTTCAACTGTCTGCTCGGGCTCCTGCGTCCCGACGGCGGATCGATCACCTTCGACGGGAAGAACATTACGCGCACGCCGGTGTACCGGCGCTCCCAGGCCGGAATCGGACGCACGTTCCAGCGCATGGAACTGTTCGCGGGCATGACGGTGCGGGACCATCTCCTCGTTGCCGAGCGGTCCCGGTTGGGGACCGGCCGCTTCTGGAAGGACATCCTCAACCTCGCGGCGCCGTCGGCAGAAGAGCAGGCGCGGGCCGCCGCCACGCTTGCGTTGCTCCAACTCGACGACGTCGCCGACGCGCCGATCGAATCGCTCTCGCTGGGTCGGGGTCGGCTGGTGGAGGTCGGCCGGGCGTTGATGACCGAACCGAAACTGCTCCTCCTCGACGAGCCGTCGTCGGGTCTCGACGCGAGCGAGACCGCCGCGCTGGCCGACACCCTGCGCGCCGTGCAGGCCGAGCGGGGGACTGCGGTCCTACTGGTGGAACACGATGTCGAGTTCGTCCGCAGCTTCGCAACGCGTCTCTATGTGCTCGACTTCGGCACCCTCATCGCCACGGGTCCCACCCACGACGTGCTCGACTCGTCCGAAGTTCGCCGCGCCTACCTCGGGGAGACGGTGTGACGCTGCCCGCCGCGTCGACGGCGGCGCCACTGCTCGAGTTCCGCCATGTGGACGCTGCGTACGGCCCGTTCCGCGCCCTGTTCGGAGTATCGCTCCACGTTCGACCGGGTTCGGTCACCGCCCTCGTCGGTGCCAATGGTGCCGGGAAGACGACCGTGGCCCGCGTG
Source organism: Acidimicrobiia bacterium (assembly GCA_038209455.1). Classification (GTDB taxonomy): domain Bacteria; phylum Actinomycetota; class Acidimicrobiia; order IMCC26256; family JAENVU01; genus JAENVU01. The sequence continues at coordinate 5,534 of JBBQXR010000158.1, read as the reverse complement.
GCGACCGCGTTGGTCCGACCGAGCGCGGGCGAAGTGTGGTTCGAGGGGCGCCGCATCGACGAGTTGAAGCCGTACGAGGTGGCGCGAGCCGGGATCGTGCACGCACCCGAGGGACGGTCGGTCTTCGCGTCGCTCAGTGTGCGCGAGAACCTGGAACTCGGCTTCCGGCGCGAGCTCGGCCGGGGCGGGGTCTCGGGCGCGCTCGACCGCGCGTACGAGTTGTTCCCACGCCTCGGTGAGCGGAGCAAGCAGATTGCCGGCACCCTCTCGGGCGGTGAGCAGCGGATGCTGTCGCTCGCCCGCGTGATGGTGCACCCGCCCAAACTCCTCGTGGCCGACGAACTCTCACTCGGCCTCGCGCCGATCGTGGTCGACGAGGTGTACCGCAATCTCGCACTCATCCGGGACGCCGGCACCGCGATCCTGCTTGTCGAGCAGTACGTGGGTCACGCGTTGGGCCTTGCGGACGAGGTCGCCGTGCTCGCCCACGGAACCGTTGCGTACGCGGGCCCGGCGACCGATCTCGGTGACATCGAGGAATACCTGCTGTAGCGCGGAATCCGCGAGCCCGGACGGGTTTGCCCAGCAGACCTGACGTGTGCGTCATACGATGCCGAGCGCGGCGCCGGGGGGCACGCACAGGGGGTTCCGAGTGATACATGTGCAGCGTCGGGGAACGAGACGTTCGACGGTCGTGATCGGTCTGGCCATCGGCGTCTCGCTGGTGACCGCGTGTACCGGGGCCGACAGTGGGAGCAGCGCCGGGAAGAACCTGCGCTACGGCTACGACCTCGAGAGTCAGTTCACGAACACGTTCGATCCGGGCAAGTCCAGCGGGGACTGCGACCAGATCGTGACGTCGTTCATCTACGACAGTTTGTTGCGCCGCAACCCGGACACGGGCGAACCGATCCCTGGCCTCGCGAAGAGCTGGGATGTCACCGGCGACGCGAAACGGTCGATCACGTTCCACCTGCGCGACGACGTCGTGTTCTCCGACGGCACGAAGTTCGACGCGGCCGCGGTGAAGGCCAGCCTCGACCACAACAACCAGAACGACCAACTCACGACGCTCGACCACATCGAGTCGATCGACGTCATCGATCCGACGACGGTGCGATTGAATCTCAAGGACAACCAGTCGACCCCACTGCTCTACGTGTTCGGGATGAGCCGCGACGACCAGATCATCTCGCCCAAGGCGCTCAAGACCGCCGACAAGCACCCGGTCGGTACCGGACCGTTCATGCTCAAGAGCTTCACGCCGGGTCAGGGAATGGTGCTCGTGAAGAATCCGAAGTACTGGGACAAGGGGAGCTTCGACTTCCCGGGGATCCAGTTCGTCCAGGCCGCCACCGGGCCGCCCGCAGTGCTGCGGTTCAAGGCCGGCGATCTCGATCTGGTGCGGTTCGAAGCCGAGTCGCTCCCGACCCTCAAGAAGGACCCGAAGGCCACGGTGGTGGTGAAGCCCACCGAAGCCTTCCTCCAGTTCCAGTTCCGGCTCGGTTTCAACGACGGCCGGACCACGCCGTTCGCGAATCCGCTCGTGCGCAAGGCAGTGCGATTCGCGATCGACGCGAAGAAGATCAACGACGTCGTACAGCTCGGCGAGGGGACCGTGGCCGACCAGTCGCTCCCGGCATCGTCCCCCGGGTTCAACAAGGACATCGTCGGCGCGTACCCGTATAACCCCGACGAGGCCAAGCGGCTCCTCGCGCAGGCCGGCTACCCCAACGGGTTCGCCTTCACGATGGTGATCCCCGGTCCGGGCATCGAGAACATGAGCAAGCAGGGCCAGCTGCTCCAGGACATGCTGGCCAAGGTCGGCATCACGGCGAACATCAAGCCGATCCAGGGCAACGACATCGCGACGAACTACTACATCAACGGCGGTGGCGACGCGTTCGCGGCCGCCCAACTCGCGTCGAGCTTCTACCCGGGCGCGTATTACGACCAGTTCGGCAAGTTCCAGTTCGTTCCGATCTGGAACAAGGCCCAGCGCGCGGACATCGACGATCTGACCCTGCGCGCGCAGGGTTCGCTCGACCCGAAGGAGACCGCGAAGCTCACCCAGGAAGCAGCCAAGATCGTGAGTGACGATGCGTTGACCGCGCCGATCGCCTTCATGCCTCAGTTCCTCGCCGTGGCCAAGGACCGGGTCGGCGGGACCGTGGGCGGCCAGCGCAACATCTGCGATCCGCCCGATCTCTCCAAGCTGAAGATGAAGGCCGGCCAGGGCTAGCGGGAACCCGGACCGAGACCGCAGATGGGCGCGTACATCGCACGCCGGATCGCCGCGCTGGTGCCGCTGCTGCTGATCATCTCGTTCATCGTGTTCTCGTTGTCGCAGCTCCTGCCGGGCGATCCGGCGATCGTGCTCGCCGGTGGCCAGAAAGCGACCCCGGCCGGCATTGCTCGGGCGCGCGACAAGCTGCATCTCGACAAATCCTTCGTGGAGCAGTACGGCATTTGGGTCGGTGACGTGGTGCAGGGTGACCTCGGCGAATCGTTCTTCGATCACCGCACCGTCTCCGAGTCGATCTCGAGTCGATTCCCGGTCACGCTGTCGCTCGCGATCGGCGCGCTCGTGCTCACCGTGCTGATCGGGGTCCCACTTGGGATCCTCGCCGCGGTCCGTCAGGGCGGGATCGTCGACCGACTCATCACCACCGGCTCGAGCGTCGCGCTCGCGATGCCCGACTTCTGGCTCGGGATGATCCTGATATCGCTGTTCGCGGTGAGCCTGAAGACGTTGCCGTCGGGCGGGTACGTGGGTCTGACGGATTCACCCGCGGGATGGGCCACTCACCTCTACCTCCCCTGGATCGCCATGGGAGTGCCGGGTGGTGCCGGGCTGGCCCGCCAGGTCCGCGGCGCGATGATCGACGCACTCGAACAGGACTACGTGCGCACGGCCGAAGCGAAGGGGCTGCGCCGACGCGTCGTCGTGTTCAAGCATGCGCTGAAGAACGCGTCGCTGGCGCCGGTGACGGTGCTCGGGATCGGCTTCGCGTACATGCTCGGCGGATCGGTGATCATCGAGCGGATCTTCACGCTCCCGGGTATGGGCCAGTACTTCTACATCGCGCTCTTCAACAAGGACCTCCCCGTGATCCAGGGTGTCGTGCTGTTGAGCGCACTCATCTTCGTCGTGCTGAACCTTGCCGTCGACGTCCTCTACGCGTACCTGAACCCGAAGGTGAGGCTGGGGTGATGGCGACATGAACATGGAGATGGGCCCGGCCATTGCGGCCGACGAGATCACCGACGATCCGCTGGAGCGCGAAACCGGCATGGGCGAAGTCGCGCCGAGCCCGTGGGGGCGGGTGTTTCGTCGTTTCGTGCGGAGTACCCCTGCGATGATCGGGCTCGGCATCGTCGTGCTGCTCGTGTTGACCGCCGTGTTCGCGTCGACGCTCGCACCGTGCGGCCAGGGTCCGGATTTCCCGCCCGACCTGGGTCCACAGGCCGGGCACTGGCTCGGGACCAACAGCATCGGGCGCGACCTCCTGACCCGGCTCATCTACGGCGCCCGATCATCGATGTTCGTCGCGTTCCTCGTGGTCACGATCGCGACGTCGGTGGCGTTGGTGCTCGGACTGGTGTCCGGATTCTTCGGTGGTTGGCTCGGTGCGTTCATCGACCGGTGCATGGACGCCCTCTTCACGTTTCCCCCGCTCACCCTCGCCCTCGCAATCGCAGCGCTGCTCGGCCCCAGCCTCACCAACGCGTCGCTGGCGATCGCGGTGGTGTTCGTGCCGGGGCTGATGCGGGTCATCAGATCGCAGGTGCTCGCGATCCGGGAGGAGACCTTCGTCGAGGCGGCGCACTCGGTCGGCGTCGGCGATACGCGCATGTTGCGCAAGCACATCTTCCCCAACGTCGTCTCGCCGGTGATCGTCCAGGCCGCGCTGGCGTTCGGGTACGCGATCGGCGCGGAGGCGGGCCTGTCGTTTCTCGGCCTCGGCGTCAATCCGCCCACCTCGAGCTGGGGTGTGATGCTCGAGGAGGCCTACGCCCGGATCCTCGAGAGTCAGTGGCAACTCGTGCCGCCCGCGGTCGCCATCCTGCTGGCGATTCTCGCGTTCAACCTCGTCGGCGACGGGTTGCGGGACGCGCTCGGGCGCGAATCGATCGCGGTGGAGGGTTCGTGAACGACCAGTCCGACCCGTTGCTGGAGGTCGTCGACCTGACGGTCGAGTTCGGGACGTCGGCCGGCACCCTCCGGGTCGTCGACCAGGTGAGCTTCGCGGTCGGGAAGGGCCAGACCCTGGGGTTGGTCGGTGAGAGCGGCTGCGGGAAGAGCGTGTCGTCGCTCGCGGTGATGGGACTGATCCCGCCGCGGACCGGACGCGTCCGCGCGACCACGCTCCGGCTCGGTGACCGCGACCTGCTGACCACGCCGCGGTCCGCGCTCCGCACGTTGCGGGGCCCCGAGATGGCGATGATCTTCCAGGAGCCGATGACGAGCCTGAACCCGGCGTTCACCATCGGGAACCAGATCGCCGAGGCGGTGCGTGCGCATCAATCCGTGAGTCGTTCGGTCGCGGCCGCCCGCGCGGTGGAGATGCTCGATCGGGTCGGGATCCCCGATCCGCACCGGCGGGTGAAGGACTACCCCCACGCGTTCTCCGGCGGGATGCGTCAACGCGCCATGATCGCGATGGCGCTCGTGAACGATCCGAAGTTGCTCATCGCCGACGAGCCGACCACTGCGCTGGACGTGACCATCCAGGCGCAGATCCTCGAACTGCTCCGTGCGCTCCAGCGCGACACCGGCATGGCGATCGTGTTCGTCACCCACGATCTCGGTGTGGTCGCCGACATCTGCGATCGGGTCGTGGTGATGTATGCCGGGCAGGTCGTCGAGGAGTCCGCGGTCACTCCCGTCTTCGCTGCCCCGCAGCACCCGTACTCGGCCGGCCTGCTCGCGTCGATGCCCCAGACGACGCCACCCGGTGAGGTGTTGACCGTGATCCCGGGCCAGGTGCCGAGCCCGCAGGACTGGCCGACGGGGTGCCGGTTCGCCGCCCGATGCGACTACACCGAGCCGGCCTGTGTCGACGAGCCGGTCGCGTGGACCGCCGCCCCGGCGGACCACGACGACGACCACGTTGGCGCCGGCGCGGGAGTGCGCTGCCGGCGTGCCGGGTCGCTGGTCCTGGCCGGTTCCGCGACCGTCGACGCCGGAACTCAATCTGCGGCGACCACGGGATCGGCCGCCGCCCTCGTCGAGGTGCGCGGGCTGGCCAAGGCGTTTCCGGTGCGCAGCGCGCTGCTGCGCCGTCAACTCGGCGAGGTCCGCGCCGTCGACGGCGTCGACTTCTCGATCGCGGCGGGGGAGACCCTCGGCCTCGTCGGAGAATCGGGTTCCGGGAAGTCGACCGTGGCGCGCCTCGTGCTGCGACTCATCGAGCCGAGCGGCGGTCAGGTCACCGTCGGCGGCACCGACGTGACCGGTCTGGCCAAGGCCGGACTGCGTGACGAACGACGCGAGATGCAGATGGTGTTCCAGGATCCGTATTCCTCACTCG
>JBBQXR010000157.1:0-7384 GCA_038209455.1 Acidimicrobiia bacterium | reverse complement strand
GAACGATCGCTTCTGGTCGAGTCTCCAGGCGGTTCTGCGCGAGAGTGAGCCGACATGAGCCCGGCCCGGACGTCCCATCAGGAACGAAGCACGAACGAGACGACCATCACGATCGATCTCGACGTCGACGGTCGCGGGGAGGCAAAGGCGAGCACCGGGATCCCGTTCTTCGACCACATGCTCGAACAGCTGGGCAAGCACGGTGGCTTCGATCTGGTGATCGACGCATCCGGCGACCTCGAGGTGGATACCCACCACACGATCGAAGATGTCGGCATCGTGCTGGGCGCTGCGTTCAAGGCGGCAGCCGGAGACAAGGTCGGTGTCCGACGGTTCGCGTCCGGCCTGTACCCGCTCGACGAAGCCCTGGTGCAGGTCGCACTCGACCTTTCCGGTCGGCCGTTCGTGGCCTACGACATCGATCCGGTATCGGAATGGATCGGGACGTTCGACCCGCAGCTCGCCGAGGAGTTCTGGCGGGCGTTCGCGTTCGCGGCCGGCATCACTCTGCACCTGCGTTCACTCGAAGGTCGCAACGGTCATCACGTGATCGAGGCGTCGTTCAAGGGCGTGGCCCGGTGCCTGCGGGACGCCATCCGGGTGGAGAGCGATGCGCTCCCTTCGACCAAGGGTGCGTTGTAGACCTCTACCCGGCAATCGACCTGCGCGGCGGTAACGCAGTGCGCCTGCTCCGCGGCAACTTCGCTGCGGAGACGGTGTACGACGCGGACCCGGTCGCGGTGGCCCGCGACTTCGAGGCGCAGGGTGCACGGTGGATCCACGTGGTTGATCTCGACGCCGCCCGTACGGGCGTGGCCGGCAACCTCGCGGCGATCGAGGCGATCTGTGCCTCGGTGGCGTGTCGGGTGCAGTCCGGGGGTGGGGTCCGTTCGGTCGAAGCAGCAGGCGCGCTCTTCGGCGCCGGTGTCGATCGGGTAATCGTCGGGACGGCCGCGGTCGAGAATCCCGAACTCGTCGACGTGTTGTGTCAGCTCCATGCCGGTCACGTCGGAGTCGGTCTCGACGCCCACGGCCGGGAGGTGGCCGTGCGGGGGTGGGTGGCCGGCAGCGGCCGCAACCTCAATGATCTCGCGCAGCGATTCGGGCAGTCGGGGATCTCGGCCCTCGTCGTGACCGAGATCGGTCGCGACGGCACGCTCGAGGGGCCCGACCTCGATCAACTCGAGTCGGTCATGGCGATGACCGGGGTACCCGTGATCGCAAGTGGAGGTGTGGGCGCGCTCGACGATCTCGAGGCGCTCGCGGCGCTCGAAGTAGGCGATCGCCGGCTCACCGGTGCCATCGCGGGTCGCGCGCTCTACGAGCGCCGGTTCACGGTCGCCGAGGGCATCCAGGCGTGTAACGCGGGCGGTCGAGGCCGCCCCTGAACGACGGCTAGGGCGCGATCTGCGCGGTCAACCAGTCCTGGGCCAACGTGGCCAGGCGGTCGGTCCGACCGATGAAGAAGTGCGACGCGCCGAGCACGATCTCGACCGTGAGGGCCGCCCACGATTCGGCGTCGGCCATCACGTCGGCGGGCGCACGAATCTCGTCGTGTTCGGCCAGGAGCAACAACTTCGGTCGCGGATCCGCGGCGAAGTCGGTGAGATCGTCGGTGAATCGCAGCGGGGGAGCGATACCGATCCAACCGGCGATCGCCGGACCGCGGACGGACAACGCAATATCGCCACCGAACGACCAACCGGCGAGGAAGCAGGGGACCGACGTATCGGTACTGAGCCAGTCGATGGCCGCCTGCGCGTCGGAACGCTCGGCGACCCCGTCGTCGTAGACGCCGTCGCTCGCGCCGACGCCGCGGAAGTTGAACCGGACGCAGGTGAAACCGGCCTGGGGAAGCAAACGGAACAACTCCGAGATCACGAGCGAGCGCATCGTCCCGCCGTGCAGCGGGTGTGGATGGCACAGCACCACGCGACCCACCTCACGGTCGCTCCGCTCGACCTCGGCTTCGAGCGCTAGCCCATCAATGGTGACGAGGGGCACGGGTTCGCTCACGGTGGGGCAGCGTATTCTCCGGCCCTCATGACGACACCCTTCGACGAAGAGACTGCGGTGCACGCACGCGGCGACGGCACGTTCACCGCCACGATGGCGCCCACGTGGTGGGTGGCACGGGGACCGAACGGTGGGTATCTCGCGGCGGTGATCCTGCGGGCGCTCACCGAGTGCGTCGACGACTCGTCGCGGACCCCGCGTTCGCTGACCGTCCATTACCTGAGTCCGGCCGGGGCCGGTGACGTCGAGATCGAGACCCGCCGGGAACGGGCCGGCCGCTCGATGACGAGTTGTTCGGCGCGGGTCACCCAGAACGGGCGGCTCGTCGCGCTGGCGTTGAGTGCGTTCTCGACCCCGCGGCCAGGCATCGAGTTCTGTGATTCGGTGATGCCCCAGGTTCCGGGACCGAACCATTACGTCGGGCGTGAGGTCCCTCGCGAGGCACCGGCAATCGCGCACCGCTGGGACACGCGTTGGGCGATCGGGCACCCACCGGTCCCGGGCATGCCGCGTGGTGCGCGAGCCGTTGCCGGTGGATGGATCCGACTCCCCGAGCATCGGGTGGTCGACGCACTCGTCGCGGCGGCCATCACCGACGGCTGGGTCCCGCCCACTTTCAGCCGGATCGAGGAACCGGTCGTGGTGCCGACGGTCGACCTGACCATCCACTTCCGTAACGAACTCCCGCACCCGGGGCTGGCCCCCGACCAGTTCGTCCTGGCGTCGTTCCGGACCACGGTCGCCACCGGTGGGTTCCTCGAAGAGGACGGTGAGGTCTGGGCGCCCGACGGCACCCTCCTCGCGCAGTCCCGTCAGCTGGCCACCGTGCTGCCCCTCACGGGGTTCACTCCGAGCTGACGATGCCTCGCAGCGCGTCGGTCCCGTAGAGCGGTTCGACGATCGACCGGTAGCTCGGTCCGCGCGTGAGCAGGTGACCGCCGTCGACGTTGATGAGCTGCCCGGTGACCCAGGTGGATTCCGGTCCGACCAGGAACCGGGCCATCGCGGCGATGTCCTCCACGGTGCCGACCCGCGCGATGGGCATGCACTCGAGGTAGTCGTCGAGGACCGGGCCGCCCGCGGTGACGAAGCCGACCAGTTCGGTGTCGACCAGGCCCGGGCGGATGGCGTTTACCCGCACACCACTCGCCCCGAGTTCCACGGCCGCGAGTTGACAGACATGGTCGATCCCCGCCTTTCCCGGGCCGTAGGCACCGAACCACGGGTGGACATTGGAACTCGCGATCGACGAGATGCCCACGATCGAACCGCCGCCGGCTCCGGCCATGGCCGCGCCCGCGTGCTTGATGGTGAGCATGGTGCCGGTGATGTTGAGATCGATGGTCCGCCGCCACGCCTCGACGTCCATCATCGTGATCGGCCCGAGCGTCTCGGAACCACCCGCACACGCGACCACGCCGTCGAGCGCGCCGGTCACGGTCCGCGCAGTCTCCACGGCCCGCGCGACGTCCGCTTCGTGCGTCACGTCGGTCGAAACCGACTGGACCGTGACGCCGTCAGCCGCGGTCGCCCGGATGCGGTCGAGGCCGGCCGCGAGGCGATCCTCCGACCGGCCGCAGATGGTCACGTTCGCTCCGTCGGCGGCGAACCGGACTGCACAACCGAGGCCGATACCGCTGCCGCCACCGGTGACGAGGATCGAGGCCCCTTCGAGGCCGCCGCGTGGGATCGAGGTCATCGGGTTGCTCCCGTCAGTTCGGTGATGAGGAACGCGAGGACCATGGCCTCGTCGCGCCAAACGTCGTAGCGACCCGACGGTCCACCGTGGCCGGCGCCCATCTCGGTCTTGAGCAACAGCGTCCGGTCGTCGGTCTTGGTGACCCGCAACTTGGCCACCCACTTCGCCGGCTCCCAATACGAGACCCGAGGATCGTTGAGCCCCGCAGTGACCAACAGTGCGGGGTAGTCCTTGGCCTCGACGTTGTCGTACGGGGAGTAGGACAACATGTACGAGTAGTCCTCGGCGCGTTCGAGCGGGTTGCCCCACTCTTCCCACTCCGTGACCGTCAGCGGAAGTTCCACGTCCTGCATCGTGGTCACGACGTCGACGAACGGGACCTCGGCCACGACCGCACGGAAGAGGTCGGGCCGCAGGTTCGCCACCGCGCCCATGAGGAGCCCACCGGCGCTTCCGCCGCGTGCACCCAGGCGGTCGGGGCTCGTGTAGCCCGACGCGCAGAGATGCTCGGCGCACACGATGAAGTCGGCGAACGTGTTGCGTTTCGCCTGCAACCGGCCCTGCTCGTACCACTGACGACCGAGCTCGCCTCCGCCCCGGATGTGGGCGATCGCGAACACGAAGCCGCGGTCGAGGAGGCTGATCCGGATCGACGAGAAGGTCGGGTCCACCGACGACTCGTAACTGCCGTACCCGTAGAGGAGCGCGGGTGCGGTGCCGTCGAGCGTGACGTCGCGCCGGTGCACCACCGAGATCGGGATGCGGGCGCCGTCGGCCGCTGTCGCCCAGAGGCGCACCGATGTGTAGTTCGCCGGGTCGAACCCGCCGAGCACCGGTGTCCGCTTCACGAGCCTTCGGGTCCCGGTGCGGAAGGGCTCGTCGTACGCACTCGTCGGGATCACGAGCGACGTGTAGCCGAACCGGAAGTGGTCGGTGTCGAACTCGAGGTTGTCGGCGATCCACGTGCTGTAGACGGGGTCGTCCATGGCCACGACGCGTTCGTACGGATCACCTTCGAGCCCGATCACACGAATCTGTTCCAGGCCGGCTTGGCGTTCGGAGACGACGAGGGCCGCCGCGAACGCGTCGACGTCGTCGATCTTCACGTCGGCCCGGTGGGGCACGAACTCGGTCCAGCTGCCGCGGCCCGGCGAGTCGACCGGCGCCGCCATCACCTTGAAGTTCGTCGCCTGGTCCGCGTTGGTGACGATGAAGAGGCGCTCGGAGCCGTCGACGGCGACGTGGTGATCCACGCCGTACTCGAGGCCCTCGGTCCGGGGTTCCACGAGGCGGAGACCACCGGTCACGTCGTCCGGATCGATCAGGTGCGCTTCGCTCGTCAGCTTCGACTCGGTGGTGACCACGATCAGACGACTGCTCCGAGTTCGACCCACCGAGACGAAGTAGCGCTCGTCGGACTCGTGGAAGACGAGGACGTCCTCGGACTCACCGAGCGTGTGGCGCCACACCTGGAACGGGCGCATCGCGTCGTCCGGGCGGATGTAGAAGACCGTTCGGTTGTCGTTCGCCCACGCGAGGCCGTAGTAGGTGCCGTCGATCACGTCGGGATGGTCGACACCGGTGGCGAGGTCCCGGAACCGCAGCGAGTGCAGCTCGCTGCCGTCGTCGTCGAACGCGTACGCGATGACCGATTGGTCGGGCGCGAGTGCGAGTCCGCCCAACGAGAAGTACTCGAGGCCCGCGGCGAGTTCGTTCTCGTCGAGCACCACGGCTTCGTCGGTGCCCTCGGGCGATCCAGCGGGCCGCCGGCCGTGGGAGGCGTACTGCGCACCCTCGAAGGTCCGGGTGAAGTACTCCCACGGACCCTTGCGGGCCGGCGGTGAAATGTCGGTCTCCTGTACCCGGGCCCGGATCTCCTCGAACAGCGTGTTCTGGAGGTCGATGGTGTCGGCCAGCACGGCATCGGTGTATGCGTTCTCGGCCTCGAGGTACGAGATGACGGCGGGGTCGTCGCGGTCCCGCAACCAGTACCAGGGGTCGATCCGGGTATCGCCGTGCCGCACGAGTTCGACGGGACGGGGCGGCGCGAGTGGCGGAATGGTGGTCACCTCGGGAGTCTGCCATCGCAAAGAGTGGGAACGACGACGGAGGGTGGCGGTACGCTCGCCCGCATGCCGATTGCGACACCGATAGCGCACACCGAGGCCGAGATCGCGGCGGTGAGCTTCGACGCCGACGGTCTGGTTCCGGCCATCGTCCAAGAGGAATCGACCGGCGCGATCCTCATGATGGCCTGGATGAACGAGGACTCCCTCCGCCGCACGCTCGAGACCGGCCGCACCTGGTTCTGGAGTCGCAGCCGCCAGGAGTACTGGTGCAAAGGCGAAACGTCGGGCGACCGTCAGTTCGTCCGCAGCGCCCACTACGACTGCGACATGGACGTGCTGCTCTTCGCCGTGGAGCAGGAAGGCCGGGGTGCCTGTCACACCGGTGAACGGACCTGCTTCTTCCGGGCGTTCGGCTCCGGTGCCGTCCCCGGCCGCGTGTGACCGGCATCGCGCCCGACCTCGACGCGTTCCGCGCGTTGGCGCGGGAGTACACGGTCGTGCCGGTCTGGCGGGAGGTCCTCGCGGACCTCGAGACGCCGGTATCGGCGTTCCTCAAGCTCGTCGGTGATGGTGACGGCTTCCTGCTCGAATCGGTCGAGCACGGTCAGCACTGGGGCCGGTTCTCGTTCATCGGGCGGGATCCCGTGCTCACGCTGATCGCGCACGGCAACACCGTGACCGCGATCGGCGATCTGCCGCCCGACGTCCCCACCGATGCCGGTGCCCTGGCGGCCATGGAGGCACTGCTCGCGCGCTACCGGGCGCCCCAGTTCGATTCGCTGCCACCGTTCCACGGAGGGGTGGTGGGTTACCTCGGTTACGACGTCGTGCGGGAGATCGAGCGGCTGCCGAACGTGCCCGACGACCCGATCGGTTGGCCGGACGCGGTCCTGGCCCTCACCGGCCACGTCACCGCCTTCGACCACTACCGCCAGCGCCTGTTTCTGATCGAGAACATCTTCATCGCCGACGACATGACCGATGCCGACCTCGACGCGGCGTACACGCGTGCCGTCGAGCGAATCGACGCGTTGGTCGCGGATCTGGCCAAGCCCCTCCCGTACACGCCGTCGCCGCCACCGGCCGACGCGTTGCACGAACTCCCGCCGTTCACGAGTTCCATGGCCGAGGGCGACTACTGCCGGGCGGTCGAAGCAGCGAGGGAGTACATCTTCGCCGGCGACATCTTCCAGGTGGTGCTCGCCCAACGGTTCGACCTCGAGGGGACCTACATCCCGTTCGATGTGTACCGGGTTCTGCGCCAGGTGAACCCGTCGCCGTACATGTATTTCATCCGCCACGACGAGGCCACGATCGCCGGCTCCTCGCCGGAACCGATGGTGCAGGTCACCGACGGACGCGTGGTCAGTCGTCCGATCGCGGGAACCCGATTCCGGGGCCGCACTGCGGAGCACGACCGGCTCATGGCGGCCGAGTTGAGCGAGGACCCCAAGGAGCGGGCCGAGCACGTGATGCTCGTCGACCTCGGCCGGAACGACGTCGGGCGTGTCGCGGCGGCCGGGAGCGTGCGCGTGACGGACTTTTTCTCGATCGAGAGGTATTCGCACGTCATGCACATCGCGTCCCGCGTGAAGGGCAG
>JBBQXR010000156.1:0-7399 GCA_038209455.1 Acidimicrobiia bacterium | reverse complement strand
CGTCGACGGGGGAGAGCGCCGCGTACGGCGACTTCCTGACCAACGCGCAGGGCGAGGACGTCGTCGCCGGGATCCGGATCACCGAGCCGCTCGACGCGATGGGGGGCACCTTCCCCGAGTGTCACGTGCAACTGCTCGAGGTGATGAAGGGTCTCGAGAACCACTACCACGACATGTGCGACATCGAGTTCACGATCGAACAGGGTCGCCTCTTCATCCTCCAGACCCGCGTCGGCAAGCGCACCGCGGTCGCGGCGTTGCGGATGGCCGTGGAGATGGAGTCCGAGGGACTCATCGACAAGCGCGAGGCGGTCCTGCGCGTGCAGCCCGCCCAGCTCGACCAACTGCTCCACCCGCAGTTCGACCCCAAGGCCACGTACGACGTGCTCGCCAAGGGCCTCAACGCGTCACCCGGTGCTGCGGTGGGCAAGGTGTACTTCACTGCCGACGACGCGGAAGCGGCCGAAGCAGCCGGCGAGACCGTGATCCTGGTGCGGCCGGAGACGTCACCCGAGGACCTGCACGGCATGATCGCCGCGCAGGGGATCCTCACGTCGCGTGGTGGTCTGGTGTCGCACGCGGCAGTCGTCGCCCGTGGCATGGGCACGCCGGCGATCTGTGGCGCCGACGCGCTCAACATCGACCTGGCTCGCAAGGAGTTCAGCGTCACCGCCGACCGCGAGGTGGGCGGCGTGATCTCGTCGATCACCACCACTGTGCGCGAGGGCGAGATCATCTCGATCAACGGGAGTACCGGCGAGGTCGTCGTCGGGGAAGTTGCGGTGGTCACGCCCGAGCCGACGGGTCCGTTCGGGATCGTCCTCGGTTGGGCCGACACCTACCGCACCATGAAGGTCCGCACCAACGCCGACCTGCCCGAGGACGCGCTCAAGGCCCGCGAGTTCGGCGCCGAGGGCATCGGCCTCTGCCGGACCGAGCACATGTTCCTCGGTGACCGGCTCCCGATCGTGCAGGCGATGATCCTCGCGCATGACGAGGAAAGCGAGAACGCCGCGCTCGAGGCCCTGCTCGACCAGCAGCGCACCGACTTCATCGGCATCCTCGAGGCGATGGATGGTCTTCCGGTGACGGTCCGTCTGCTCGACCCACCGTTGCACGAGTTCCTTCCCAAGCACGCGGAGGTGCTCGGCCGTCAGGTGGATGCGTTCATCAACGGCATCAGCGACCCCGAGGCCGACAAGCTCATGCACGCGCTGCGCGCGTGGGAAGAGGCCAACCCGATGCTCGGGACCCGCGGGTGTCGGCTCGGCATCCTGAAGCCCGGGCTGTACCGCATGCAGGTGCGTGCGCTCATGGAAGCCGCGGTCGCACGGAAGCAGGCCGGCGGTGATCCGCAGGTCGAGGTGATGATCCCGCTCACGGTGGCCAAGACCGAGATGGACCTGCTCGACGGTTGGGTGCGTGAGGAAGCCGAGAAGGTGTTCGCCGCGAGCGGTACCCGCGTCGACTACCTCGTCGGGACGATGATCGAGACGCCACGCGCCGCGATCGTGGCCGACGAGATCGCGACGACCGCCGAGTTCTTCTCGTTCGGGACCAACGACCTCACGCAGATGACGTTCGGGTTCTCCCGCGACGATGTCGAGGGTCGCATGATGCCCGCGTACCTGGAGCAGGGTCTGCTCAAGGTGAGTCCGTTCGAGCAGCTCGACCGCAACGGCGTCGGCAAGCTCGTGGAGTGGGCCAAGGCCCGCGGTCGTGAGGTCCGTCCCGACCTCAAGCTCGGTATCTGTGGCGAGCACGGTGGCGATCCTGCTTCGGTGCACTTCTGCCACGAGGTCGGTCTCGACTACGTGTCGTGCTCGCCGTACCGCGTCCCGCTGGCCCGTCTCGCCGCTGCCCACGCCGCCCTCGAGGAGACCGGTCCCGGCACCACTGCCTGATTGCCGCTCCGCTCACGCTCCTGATGGGCGGTGGTTCCGTGGGCTTCGCTCCGTGGCCGCTCGCCTCCGCAAGCTCCGGCTCGGGAGCACGTGCGCGATTTCCCCGACCTTTGTCCCTTCCTGTACCGCACCGGTACACCAGGGGCCAAAGGTCGGCTATTCGAAGTGGATCAGCTGCAACTCAGTTCGACGACGAGCGGTGCCGGTACGCCTACGGGTTGCCGAAACCGGTTGCTTCACCACCACGCTTTGCGATGCGGTGGTAACAGTGATCGAAGCGTTCGTCCGAGCGGTACCACTCGTGGTCGCCGCAGTCGTGCCTCCCCTTCGGCACGAGCTTCCAGAGTGGTGGGCGATACGGGAGACGACGGCGGAGCCGGGATCGCCACCGATACCGTCTCCGGGCCCTCGACTCGCTCATCGTTCCAGTTCAGCAGGTGACGCACCCCTGCGATCCGGAAGTTCTCGTCTCTTGAACCGCGCTGAGGCGTTCTCGCTGCCTCCCTTCCGCTCCTCTTTGCAAACCGAAAGTGTGACCTTCGGGAATCCGGCTGAGCTCTACGCGTGTATACCCAACCAGGATTCCCCGATGGGATGGGCATGTGCCGGCGGTCGGGAGCAGGTCGTTGTGCGAGGAACCGAAGAGGAGTGTCGTACCCCATCGGTAGAGTCGACGTATGAGTGACGACCTGGCGCGGACGAAGCGGGAGAAGCTCTGGGCGTCGACGATGGCGCCGAGCGGCGAAGGCCCGGTGCGGCGCGCGCACATCGACGCCACCGCCAAGGTCGGGGCGATCGAACCGTTCGCCCGGCTCGAGCGGGAATCGGCGGAGGACCAGATCCTGGCTCCGGGTGCCACCCACGCCCGGGGCGCCGGTCACCGCGCCCGAGAGGAAGCCCCCGACGAGTGGCGTACGTGTTTCGAGCGGGACCGTGACCGCATCCTCCACGGCACATCCGCGTTCCGTCGGCTTGCGGGCAAGACGCAGGTGTTCATCTTCCCGGAGGACCATCAGCGGACCCGGTTGACCCACGCGCTCGAGGTCGCGCAGGTTGCCACCGGGATCGCTCGGGCCTGCCGGCTCAACGTGGCACTCACGGAGGCGATCGCGCTCGGCCACGACTGTGGTCATGGCCCGTTCGGTCACGCGAGTGAAGACGCGTTCTCGTCATACATCGACGGTGGGTACGACCACGCGGTCTGGGGGGCGGACGTCGTGCTCGCCCCGCTCAACCTGTGCGAAGAGACCCTCGACGGCATCCGCAACCATTCGTGGTCTCGGCCGGCACCGGGCACTCCCGAAGGTGAGGTGGTGGCGTGGGCGGATCGCATCGCCTACGTGTGTCACGACTTCGAGGACGCGGCCCGCGCCGGGATCGTCTCGCCCGCGATGTTGCCCGACATCGTGCGGGATCGCTGCGGTGATCGGCGCAGTCGTCAGCTCGATGCGTTCATCTCGGGTGTGATCGGGGCCACCATCGATCACGGCGAGGTCGGCCTCGACGCGCCCCTTGCCGAGGCGCTCGCGGTGTTCCGGTCGTTCAACTACGAGCAGATCTACATGCGGCCGGCATCCACTGCCCAGGGTGATGTCGTGGTGCGGGTACTTCGCGCGCTGGTGGAGTTCTTCGCCGACCGTCCCAATGCGCTGCCGGCGCGCGACATCGAAGGTGCCGGTCATCCGGCGGTCGGGGCCGCCGCCGGATCGCCGCAGGCCCTGCGGGATGCCGTCACCTACGTGGCCGGAATGACCGACCGGTTCGCGTTCTCGCAGGCGCGAGCCCACCTCGGCTGGGATCCGAGCGGGTTGCCCGCGGGCCTCGACATCGGTCGATGAACCCATACAGCGCCCGGTCACGGCACGCCGTACCCTGAGCGAGTGGGCATTCTCGACGAGGACATCGCGCGGGTTCGGGAAGCCACCGACATCGCCGCCTTGATCGGTGAGCACGTCGCCCTCAAGCGCTCGGGCAATCGGTTCTCGGGGCTCTGTCCCTTCCACGGCGAGAAGACGGCGAGCTTCTCGGTCAATCCGCAACTCGGCTTCTACTACTGCTTCGGGTGCCAGGAGAGCGGCGACGCGATCACGTTCGTCCGCAAGATGGAGAACCTCGACTTCGCCGACGCGGTCGAGCGCCTCGCGGCCCGGGCTGGGATCCAACTGCGGTACGACTCGGCGAGTGCGACCAGTGACCGGCGCAAGCGGGAACGCTTGACCGAGACCGTCGCGGCTGCGGTCGACTTTTACCACGACCTCCTGTTGGGTGACGCGTCCGGCGGTCATGCGCGCGGCTATCTCCGGAGCCGCGGATTCACTGGTGACGCCGCACGGCAGTTCAGCCTCGGCTGGGCGCCGGATACGTTCGACGGTCTGGTCCGCCACCTCTACACGAAGAAGTTCAGCCGTGACGACATCGTCGGCGCCGGGCTCGCGTTCGTGAACCGTGCGCAGAAGGCGCAGGATTTCTTTCGCGGGCGGCTGCTGTTCCCGGTGTTCGATCGGGCGGGGAATCCCGTCGGCTTCGGCGGGCGCACGCTCACCGACGACGGACCCAAGTACAAGAACACGGCGGAGACCTCGCTGTACCACAAGAGCCGGTTGCTCTACGGGCTGAACTGGGCCAAGGCCGAGATCGGTGCACGGGACGAGGTCGTCATCTGCGAGGGGTACACCGATGTGATGGGCTTCGCGCTCGCGGGCGTGCCCAACTCGGTGGCGACGTGTGGCACGGCCCTCGCCGACGAGCACGTGCAGATCCTCAAGAGTTTCACCCGCCACGTGGTACTCGCCTACGACGCGGACGCGGCCGGTCAGAACGCGGCGGAGAAGTGGTACCAGTGGGAGCAGCGGTTCGACATCGAGGTGAAGGTGGCGGCACTCCCGGCCGGCCAGGATCCGGGGGAGTTGTGGCAACGCGATCCCGCGGCGCTGCCCAAGGCGGTCGAAGGCGCGTCGCGTTTCGCGCAGTTCAAGGTCGACCGAGTGCTCGCGGCCGCGGATCTGCACTCGCCCGAGGGCCGGGCCCGGGCCGTCGAGATGGTGGCGCCGGTGCTCCGGGAGATCCCGAGTGAACTCGTCCGAGAGCAGTACATCCAGACCGTGGCCGGCACGACCGGCATCGATCACGCCATGGTGAAGCAGGTCGTGGCCCGGCGGGGGCCGCGTCCGGCGGCGGAGCCGGAGTTCGACGGATCTGCCCGGCGGCCGGTGCTGGTGGTCGACCGGCGGGAGGAAGACGTGCTGCGGTGGGCGATCCATCAGCCGACGCTGGTGGTCGACTGGCTCGACGCGTCGCTCTTCGCCGATCCGGTCGCCCGGGAAGCGTTCGAACACCTGTGGTCGGCTGACGAACTCCATGAAGCGATCGAAGGGTCGGAGGGCCCTGCCCGAGCGTTGCTCGAACGGCTGGCCGTCGAAGAACCGATGGACGACGACGAGCCGGAGACCGTACGCGCCCGGCTCGTGGTGAACATCGTGGGTCCGGCGGCCGAGCGGTTGCGGCGGCGAATGCTGGTCGATGGCGACGAGCGAGCGATGGATTTGGCACAACTCCTCGATCAGATGCGCGGCAACGCGCACGCCGGATGGGCGGGCGGCGAAGGGGCGGCCATGCAGTTGGTACGCTTGATCTCTTCGTGGACGACGAGCTGAACCAACCCACCCCCGTGGCGGACGGGACGGTCGATTCGGATTCGGCGGTGGCATCCGTGCCGGCGCCGGAACCGACGGCTTCACCGACGCCTGCAGCCCAAGGCATCGACGAACTCGTCGCGCGCGTACGTGAACGCGGCTTCGTGACCACGGGAGAGATCTTCGCCGCGCTGCCGGATCTCGAACCCGACACTGCGGAGCTCGCCGCGATCTACACGAGCCTCGAAGCCAACGGCGTGCAGGTCGTCGACGAGATCATCGAGGAACTCCAGCGGGAAGACGAGCGGCGTTCGGGAGGATCGGACAGCGATCCCGGTCGCGTGATCGAACCGATCACGCCACCGCCGGCGCCGGCCGAGGCCGTGGCCGAGCCGGCGATTCAGGAGCGAGCGCCGCGCCCCGCCCGTCCCCGCCACACCCGCGCATTGGCGGAGGGCGCGAGCTTTGACCCGGTGCGCATGTACCTCAAGGAAATCGGCAAGGTCCCGCTGCTCACCGGCGCGCAAGAGGTGAGCATGGCCAAGCGGTTCGAGGCCGGCCTCGACGCGGTCGAGCAGATCGAGGCTGCCACCGACCTCTCACCCGAACGGCGGGCGAGCCTCCGGGCGGTGGTGCGGGACGGTGAGCTGGCCAAGAGCCAGCTGATCGAGGCCAACCTGCGTCTCGTCGTCTCGATCGCCAAGCGGTACGTCGGCCGCGGTATGGCATAGCTCGACCTCGTGCAGGACGGCAACCTCGGCCTCATCCGGGCCGTCGAGAAGTTCGACTACACCAAGGGTTTCAAGTTTTCCACCTACGCCACGTGGTGGATCCGCCAGGCGATCACCCGCTCCATCGCCGACCAGGCGCGCACCATCCGTATCCCGGTGCACATGGTCGAGACGATGAACAAGGTGTTGCGCATCTCCCGCCAGATGTTGCAGGAGCTCGGGCGCGAACCGACCGTCGAGGAGATCGCGACCAAGGTCGAGATGACTCCCGACAAGGTGCGCGAGATCCAACGCATCGCGCAGGAGCCCGTCTCGCTCGAGACTCCCGTGGGTGAAGAGGACGACAGCCTCCTCGGCGACTTCGTCGAGGACCCGAACGTCATCGCGCCCGCAACCGCCGCGGCGCGCGCACTGTTGAGCGAGGCGATCGAAGAAGCGTTGCAAGAGCTCAACGATCGCGAGCGCGCGGTCGTACGTCTGCGCTTCGGTCTCGACGACGGTCAGATCCGCACGCTCGAAGAGGTCGGCAAGGAGTTCGGCGTCACCCGCGAGCGCATTCGCCAGATCGAGTCGAAGACACTGGCCAAGCTGCGTCACCCCACGCGTTCGCAACGCCTGCGCGACTACCTCGAAGAGTCCTGAGCCGGCCGAGGGCCGCTGCTATCCTCAAGCGCCATTCCGGGGTAGCTCAATTGGCAGAGCGGCGGACTGTTAATCCGTAGGTTGAGAGTTCGAGCCTCTCCCCCGGAGCCCACCTTTGTCTTCGACGGGTTCTCATCGGCGTTTTTCGCAGCGAGGTGTCACTTTCCGGCAGGGCCGGACGTCCATGAGGTGTGACGGCCAGGGCGGAGCGCATAGGCGCAGGCGGGAGCGGAGCCCGGGTGGGAGTCGAGGAGCGGTGGGATCCCGAGGGGATCCGGCGGTTACGCGAGCTGTACGAGCCGTTGCGCCGGTTCGCGGCCGTGATCGGGAGCTGGGACGTCGATCCCGACGACCTCGTCCAGGGGGCGTACGCCAAGGTGCTGGCGATGCACCCGGGCGACATCCGCGAGCTCGGTCCGTATCTCCGGCGGATGATCGCGAATCTCGCGACCGACGAACGCCGGCGGACGACCCGGGCGGGTGTCGCCCT
>JBBQXR010000155.1:0-7408 GCA_038209455.1 Acidimicrobiia bacterium | reverse complement strand
CGCGACGACATGCGCGCGCTCGCCCAGCAGATCCAGGCCGACTTCGAGAACTACCGGAAGCAGGCGATGCGCCGCGAGACGAGCATCGTCGAGCGGGCGAGCGAAGGCCTGGTGGAAAAGCTGCTGCCGGTGCTCGACAGTTTCGAGGCCGCGGTGGCACAGCTCCCGGCCGACACCGATCCCGGTGTGCGCAAAGGCGTCGAGCTCGTGTTCTCCCAACTCGTCGGAGTCCTCGAGAGCGCGGGACTCGAGCGGATTGACGCCGACGGCGCGCCGTTCGACCCCAACGAACATGAAGCGGTGATGCACGAGGACGGCGACGGTGAACCGACCGTGGCCGCGACGATGCGGACCGGATATCGGCTCAAGGGTCGCGTCGTGCGCCCTGCCATGGTGAAGGTGACGAAGTAGCGACGATGGCCCCACAACGCGAGTGGTTCGACACGGACTACTACGCCGTACTCGGCGTGTCGTCCGACGCGACCGACAAGGACATCACGCGCGCGTATCGCAAGCTCGCGAAGCAGTACCACCCCGACGCGAATCCGGGGAACAAGGACGCCGAGGACAAGTTCAAGGACGTGTCCATCGCCAACGACGTGCTGAGCGACTCCACCAAGCGCACCGAGTACGACGAAGTGCGACGCATGGTCGCGTCCGGTGCGTACCCGGGCGGTGGCCAGGCCGGCGGCCCCGGCCCGGGAGGCTTCCAGTTCGACGAGAGTGTCGACTTTGGTGACCTGCTGGGCGGTCTCTTCGGGAACCGAGGTGGCGGCGGTCGCGGTGCCGGTGGCCAGCGTGGTCGCCGAGGCGGGCGCACCGCGCCCCAGCGCGGCTCCGATCTCGAGTCCGAGCTCACGATCGACTTCCTTGACGCGATCAACGGGATCACCACGTCGGTGTCCTTCACTGCGGAAGCTGCGTGCTCGGAGTGTCACGGCAGCGGGGCCAAGCCCGGCACGGTGCCCCAGCCCTGTCCGCAGTGCGGTGGTCGCGGCGAGATCGCCGTCGACCAGGGCCCGTTCTCGTTCAGTCAGGTCTGTCCCTCCTGTCACGGTCGCGGCGCGGTCATCACCGACCCGTGTCCCCGCTGTCATGGCGGCGGCACCGAGGTGCGTCGGCGCGACGTGAAGGTGAAGCTTCCCGTCGGCGTGGCCGACGGTCAGCGGATCAAGGTCGCGCATCGGGGCGCGGCGGGCCGCAACGGTGGGCCCGCGGGTGACCTCTACGTCGTGGTGCACGTACGACCGCACCCGGTCTTCGGACGGAAGGGGAACCGTGACCTCAGCGTCCACGTCCCCATCACGTTCGCGGAGGCCACCCTCGGTGGCCAGGTCAAGGTCCCGACGCTCGACGATCCGGTCACGCTCAAGGTCAAGGCCGGGACGCAGGCGGGCACGACGCAGAAGGTCAAGGGTCGGGGCATCGCCGGGGCCAACGGCCACACCGGCGACCTGTTCGTGACGTTCGATTTGGCAGTGCCACACAAGCTCGACAAGGACCAGCGGGCGGCTGTCGAAGCGATGGCGGCAGCATTTCCCGAGAACCCGCGTGCGCAGTTGGGAGTCGACTGATGCCGAACGACGAACGCGCCTTGTACATCATCTCCGTGGCCGCGGACCTCGCCGGCGTGCACCCCCAGACGTTGCGGATCTATGAGCGCAAGGGCCTGATCGAGCCGGCGCGCACCGAAGGCCGGAGCCGGCGGTACTCCGAGCGCGACGTCGCGCTCCTGCGGCGGATCCAGGAACTCACCAACGAAGGTGTGGGACTCGCGGGGGTCCGGCGGATCCTCGCCTTGGAGGCCCGCGTCGAGGCGCTCGAGCACGAACTGCGTCGCGTGCAACGGGACGCCATGGATGCTGCCGGCCGCGCCCGGCGGGAACTTCGACGCGATCTGATGCCGATCGACCCGCGACTCCGCGAGCACCGGGGCTGAGGCCTCGTTATCCTGGGCCGTCTGACCTACAACCCCACGACTGCCGCGCCCGCCGACATCGATTTGGTGTCGATCGAAGCACGGGAACGCCGCGAGATCTCGTTCTGGTCGGAGTCGGAGTCGGAGCGACCGGGCGCCTTCGGACTCGACCTGCTGACCCACAAGATGAGTGAGGCGCGGATCTTCCTGGAGAAGCTCGAGCGCTATCGCGATCTCTTCGCGGCCGCGAACACGATCGTCGAACTCGGAGGCGGTCAGTGCTGGCCGTCGTGCATGGTGAAGCACGAGTTCGAGCAGGCGCAGGTGATCGGTACCGACATCGCCCCGGATGCAGTGGTGTCCGCGCCGCAATGGGAGCACGTCATCGGCGCGCGCCTCGACGGGCGGGTCGCGTGCCGGAGCAACGCGATCCCTTTCGCGGACGGTTCGGTCGACCTGCTCTTCGTGTTCGCCGCCGCGCACCACTTCGGTGCTCACCGCAGCACGCTGCACGAGATCAAGCGGGTGCTGGTGCCCGGCGGGCACGCGCTCTATCTCCACGAGCCCGGGTCCCGAGACTGGATCTATCCGCTCGCACTCAAACGGGTGATGGCGAAACGGCCGGTCGTCTCCGAGGATCTGCTCCGGTACCCGCACCTCGTCGAACTCGCGACCGAGTGCGGCCTCGACACTCGGGTGGAGTTCTCGCCGACGCTGACGTACCGGGCTGGGGTCGAGACCGTGTATTACCTCGCGCTGCAGAAGCTCCGGGTGCTCCAGCGCGTCCTGCCCTGCACCGTCGACCTGGTCTTCACCAAGCGCTGACCGGCGGGCGCGCGACGCCTTAGAAGGCGGGCGCGGTCCCGGAGTCGATCCACTCGCGGGCGGCCTTCGTTCCGGCCTCGTAGCCGGCGTCGACCAGGCGGTCGAACGCTCCGAAGTCGAGCATCGCGACGCCACTCACGTCGGGGCGGATGTAGAGGTCGCCCTTGTCGTCGTCGCGGCCGCCGAGTTCGGTGATCCGCATGAGCACCTTGATCGCGCCGACCATGTCCTGGGATGTCACCCTCGGGTTCACCCGGTCCAACAACCATTTCCAGCCGGACACCACGCCCGAGTCGGGGAGGTCGCCGGCTCTCACGTCCCGTTGGCTGCCGACGTCGATCGCGATCACGTTGATCCCGCTGTGCTCGGACCGCATGATGCCGACGGGCATGTTGTCGAGGATCCCGCCGTCGACCAGCACGTCGCCGGTTGCGTTGCGCATCGGCGGGAACACGCCTGGGAGCGAGAACGACGCCCGGAGCGCGAACCATCCAGGTCCGCTGCGGTGGATCTCGACCTCACCCTTGGTGAGGTTGGCCGAGACGGCGAACGCGCGCCGCCAACCGTCTTCGAAATCGAGACCGTCCGCCGCTTCGCGCATTCGCTGGGTGACCCGACCGCCGGCGGCGATCGAAACCCCGGGAAAGGTCACGTCGAGATAGGACTTCCGGTCCGAGACCGCGGCCCGCAGCAGGTCTCCGATGGCCGTGGGCGTCATGTCGCGTGCAACGCCGCCGGACACGATCGATCCGATGCTGGTCCCGCCGGCGGTGTCGATCGGGATGCCGGCGTCGAGGAGGGCGGCGTAGACGCCGACCTGGGAGATGCCGCGTGCCCCGCCGCCGCTGAAGACGACTCCGACGCCGCGGTTGAGGATGAGGCGAGCCGCGCGGTTCGTGTCGTCGACGCTCCCGTCGCGCACGTTGTGATGGCGATCGATCGTGCGCGGTTCCAGCCACCGCTTGGTCCGACGCGGGTCCCGCGTGGCCGCCGGATGGACGAGGACCAACTCGGTGCGGCGATCGGTGCGGTGGTGGCCGTGGGCCAGACCTTCGACGGGCCGTAACGCCGGCCCGGTGGTGGCGTCGCCGACGACGACCACGAGGTCGGCTTGACGCAGGCAGCTCTCGGTCCACGGCGTCGGTTCGGATTCGGCGAGGTAGAGCACCAGCGCGTTGTCGTGCTCAAGGTCGTTGCTCCAGGCCGCGAGTCGTTCGCGGTCGAGGTCGTTCCCGGCGACCGTCCGGGCCGTGTCGATGTCGACGCGGCGCGCACCGCCCGCGATCCGCGCACAACTCTCGGTGAAGCGGGCGGTGAACTGCGCAACTGCGGGGGTGTCGTCGATGGGCAGGATCGCGATCGACACGGCGGGTGTCGTCGCGAGTCCGCGCGTTTGGCGCATCAGGAGCCGGTCCACCGTGGCCGTGCTGATCGCGCGGTAGGCCGCAGGGAAGGCGGCGGTGAACTCGATGAAGGCCGCGGAGCCGAGCCGGAGCAGATGGGTGTCGCGTAGTGCGACGACGTCGGCAGTGCGGGGACGATCGATGATCAACGCCATTTCGCCGACGACGTCACCGCGACCGATCTCGGCGAGCACCCGCTCTTCGCCGTCGACTGTGGTGAGCACCCGCAGACGGCCGGCGGCCACGAGGTACAGACAGTCAGCAGGGTCGCCCTTGCGCATGACGGTGTCGCCGGCCGGCACGAACACCGGCTCTAAGGCGGCGCACACGAACGCGCGCGCGTCGTCGGGGAGGGCGCCGAGCACGCGATTCGCCTGCACGAGGTCCGCGAAGTTGTTGGGCGTGGCCTCGATGCCGGGTTCGTCTTCGATGATCGCCATCGATCGCTAGCCGACTGGTTCCGAGTTGGCCTGGGCCTGGGCCTTGCGGAGTTCTCCGGCGAGACCCACGAGCAGCTGCTCGGCCAGATCAGGGACTTCGCGGAGCAGGGTCCGGAACATCCGGATACCGAGCACGGCCACCTTCACGTCGGTCGTTGCCCGCACCGTCGCACTCCGCGGCGAGCCGTCGAGGATCGCCAACTCGCCGAAATGGGATCCGGACCCCACTTCGGCGACGGCAACACCGTCTCGGAGGACCTCGGCGGATCCGTCGATGTTCACGAAGAGCGCGTCGCCCGGTTCACCCTCGACGACGAGGTCGGTGCCCGTCGGCAGGCTCGCAGTCTGTGCATGGCGCGCGATGGTGCGGCGCTCGCGCGCGGTGCACCGTGAAAACAGCCCGACGGACTCCAGAACGTCGGCGAGTTCCTTCTTGCTGCCCATCGAGCCCCTCCAGCCACTGTGCGGCCCGGAGCCGCGCGCCGTACTCTACCGGCGCCCGGACGTACCGTGTCCCGGCTACTTCAGGGAGGGCAGTTGCGGAAGCTCGCGATCTTCATCGTTCGACGTCGGTGGTGGGTGATCATCGCCACGCTGATCGCGCTACCGCTGGCTGCGATCCTCGGTGGCGGCGTGCACGACCGGCTCACCGGTGGCGGATTCGAGGATCCGAATGCGGAGTCGGCGCGGGCGCGCGCCGAGATCAACGCCGCCTTCCCTCAGGCTGCCCTTTCGGACTTCGTGCTCGTGGTGACCGTGAAGCACGGCACCGTCGACGACGCGGCGGTGACGAAGGCCGCCACCGCGCTGACCAAGGAACTCGCGCGCAAGCCGGGCGTGGTCGCAGCCAACTCGTACTGGACCTACGGCAAGGTCGCGCAGCTCCGGAGTACCGACGAGCGGCAGGCGCTCGTCGTCGCTGCGTTGTCGGGCAAGGAGGACGCCAAGTTCAAACGCGCCGGCCAGCTCGCCGAGGAACTCACGGCCCAGGTGCGCGCGGACCACGATCCGTTCACGGTCCTCCCCACCGGCGAGGCGGTCCTGACCGATCAGATCTCGAAGCAGGCCGAGAAGGACCTCCAGAAGTCCGAGCTGATCACGGCACCGATCACCGCGATCGCGCTCGTCATCGTGTTCGGAAGCATCGTCGCCGCGCTGCTGCCGCTCGGCGTCGGAGCCATCGCGGTGCTCGGTACCTTCCTCCTGCTCACGATCCTCACGTTGCTCACGCCGGTCTCGGTGTTCGCGCTGAACCTCACCACGGCGCTCGGGCTCGGGCTCGCGATCGACTACAGCCTGTTCATGGTCTCGCGCTACCGCGAGGAGTTGGCGCGTGGCGTCTCCACCAACGTCGCGGTCGGGCGTTCCATGCAGACGGCCGGGCGCACGGTCGCGTTCAGTGCGGGGACGGTGATGATCTCCCTGGCCGCACTCGCGGTCTTCGACGTCCCCTACCTCCGATCGTTCGCCTACGCCGGCGTCGCGGTCGTGATGCTCGCGGCCTTCGCTGCGATCGTCGTGCTCCCCGCAGTACTCGCGGTGCTCGGATCGCGCATCGAGACCGGCCGGATCTTCAAGCCCAAGCCGGAGTCGGAGACCGGCGGGTTCTGGGGCGCGCAGGCCCGACGCGTGATGAAGCACCCGGTGCCGTACGCGCTCGGGGTGAGTGCGCTGCTGGTGCTGCTCGCGGTGCCGTTCTTCCACGTGAGCCTCGGCCTCACCGACGATCGGGTGGTCCCGGATTCTGTGAGCGGGCGGCGCGCGGTCGATCAGATCCGCCATTGCTTCACCAGCCGGGAGTCGAACGCGATCGCGGTGTCGCTGCCGGAGGCGAACCTCGCGACGGATGGCGCGGCGATCAAGAAGCTCGCGGGCGAGTTCGTCCGGCTCCACGGTGTCGCCCACGTCGACACGGGGGTCGGCATCTTCGTGAAGGGTGACCTCGTCCCGAAGGAGACCGGGCCGCACGCATGTGGCACCACCAAGGCCGAGGCGCTCGACGACCACGCCAAGATCAACTTTGCGCCCATCGCGCTGGCGCCGACCCAGAAACCCCGGTTCGTCAATCAGCCGGGCAGCCATGGCACCTACATCACCGTGACACCGGCGATCGAGCCGATGTCACCGGCGGGCGATCACCTCGTGCGGTCGATGCGGTCCGTCGAGTCACCGCTCACGTTCCATGTCGCTGGCCTCGGCGCGCGGCTCATCGACACGAAGAACTCGGTCCTCGGCCGCCTGCCGCTTGCGATCGGGCTGGTGGCCATCGCCACGTTCATCCTCTTGTTCCTGATGACGGGCAGCCTGCTGGTGCCGTTGAAGGCCCTCGGTCTGAACGTGCTCTCCCTGACCGCGACGTTCGGGGCGATGGTCTTCATCTTCCAGGATGGTCACTTCAAGGGATTGCTCGGTTTCACTCCGACAGGAAGCGTCGATGTCTTCACGCCGATCCTGATGTTCTGCATCTCGTTCGGGCTGTCGATGGACTACGAGGTCTTCCTCCTCTCGCGGATCAAGGAGGAGTACGACCTCGACCGCAACAACGAGCACGCAGTGGCGGTCGGCCTCCAAAAGACGGGCAAGATCGTCACCGCGGCTGCGTTGCTGCTCACCATCGTCTTCATCGGGATCGCGACGTCGCAGGTGGCCATCGTCAAGCTGTTCGGGATCGGGTTGACCCTGGCGGTGCTGGTGGACGCCTTCTTGATCCGGGCGACGCTCGTCCCGGCCTTCATGCGCCTCGCCGGTCGCTCCAACTGGTGGGCTCCGGCCTGGCTGCGGCGTTGGCACCTGCGCTACGGGATCTGGGAGAACGAGCCGAT
>JBBQXR010000154.1:0-7487 GCA_038209455.1 Acidimicrobiia bacterium | reverse complement strand
CGATCCCGTCACTGGGAAGGAACGCAGACGATGGCGACTGGCCGGCGATGCGCGCGCCGACGCGGAGTCCGTCGTCGAGCGACTCGACGCGAAGCGAGCCCAGTCGCGGGTTCGCTCGTCGTCAGCGTCACTCGGCGGGTTCCTGACCGAGGTCTGGCTCCCACGCAAACGGAACCAGGTGCGCGCAACAACTGCCTACCGGTACGCGTGGATCGTCGACCGCTACGTACTCCCCCGTCTCGGTGCAGTCTCGCTCCGTTCCCTCCGCCCCGATCACCTCGACGACCTCTACAACCACTTGCTCTCGGGCGGCGCCCAGAATGGAGGACCGCTCGCGCCGAAGACGGTCCATGAGGCCCACCTCATCGTGCGCAACGCGCTCGATCTCGCGGTACGACGCGACCTCGTCGATCGCAACGTCGCGCTCACCGTCCACTCCCCGCGACGTCGAGGCGGCGGCACCGTCGTCGCACGGGTCTGGGACGCCGACGAAGTGGCCATTTTCCTTGGGCACGCGTCGGGTCAGCGCCTCTTCCCGGCATTACATCTCGCGATCCATACCGGCATGCGACGCGGGGAACTGGTCGGGCTGAAGTGGCACGACCTCGACGTCACGTTGGCCCGAATCTCGGTCCAACGCACGATCCAATGCCTGGCCGGAACGCCCGTCGAGTTCGCGCCAAAGACGCGATCGAGCCGGCGCAGCATCGACCTCGACCCGACCACGATCGCAGTGCTGAACGACTGGCGGGAACAGCTCAAAATCGCCGACGTACCCGTAGGGCCCGATGACTGGATGTTCCCCAACGCGAAGGGACGCCTCCTCCACCCAGAGTCGCTCAGCCAACTGTTCGCGCGTATCGTCGCCCGGTCCGGGTTGCCGAAGATCAGGTTCCACGATCTGCGTCACACCCATGCCTCGTTACTCGTCGCGCACGGCGTGCCGATCAAGGTCGTCACCGAGCGCCTCGGCCACTAGCACCCGGCGTTCACGATGCACACCTATCAGCACCTTCTGCCCGGGATGAGCGCCGAAGCCGCGACACGGTTCGCCGGACTCGTCGCGGCTGCGACCCGGCAGACGTCTACCGGGCCGCTCGCGCGAAACCGCAGGTCACCGCCGTGCAGTCGCACCAGCCGGTAGACGGCCCGGTAGACGCCCCAAACCATCGGCAACGACGAAGGCCCGGAACCTCAACGATTCCGGGCCTTCCAAATGGTGGCGGGGGTTGGATTTGAACCAACGACCTTCGGGTTATGAGCCCGACGAGCTACCAGACTGCTCCACCCCGCGGCGTGGGAGCCATGGTAGTCACCGCACACCGGCTCACGCACACCGGTCATCCCGGCGCGGTGCGCACTCCGCAGGTCACCGTACGATCGCCCCATGTTCATGATGCGATTCGACATGCGCGCGCCGACGTCGGGACCGGCGACGGCCGCCGATCTGTACTCCGCGGCGATCGACATGGCGGTGTGGGGCGAGGACCACGGCGCGCTCGCTGCGATCCTCTCCGAACACCACGCATCCTCGGACGGCTACCTCCCGTCGCCGATCGTGCTCGCGGCCGCCATCGCGGCCCGGACCCACACCATCCCGATCAGCGTCGCCGCGCTCCTGCTCCCCCTCCATGATCCGATCCGCCTCGCCGAGGACATGGCGGTGCTCGACATCATCAGTCGGGGCCGGGTCTCCTACGTAGCGGGCTTGGGCTACCGACCCGAGGAGTACGCGATGTTCGGGCAGACACTCGCCGAACGCGGGCGACGCATGGAGGTCTACCTCACCGCACTCCAGCAAGCGTGGACCGGGGAACCGTTCGTCTTCGAAGGTCGGCCGGTGCACGTCACCCCACCACCGGCGACCCCTGGAGGGCCGCTGCTCATGTACGGCGGCGGGAGCGCGGCGGCCGCACGACGCGCCGCGCGGTTCGGGTTGTCGTTCTTCGGGCAGACGTCCTCACCCACGCTCGAGACCGTCTACCGGGACGAGTGCGAGCGTCTCGGTCGCTCTCCCGGAATGTGCATCCTGCCGACGCCAGGGAGCGCCACCACCGTCTTCGTCGCCGAGGACGTGGACGAGGGTTGGGACCGGTACGGGCCGTTCATGCTCCACGACGCGCGCATGTACGCCTCGTGGCTCCTCGACGCCGACGCCGCGAGCAAGTCGGAGGCGCACACCATCGACGACCTGCGAGCCGAGTCCGGGCCGTACCGCGTGCTCACGCCCGAGCAGGCGGTCGACTACGTCGGGACCGTGGGTCCGCTCACGCTGCATCCTTTGTGCGGCGGCTGCCCGCCCGATCTCGCGTGGGCATCCTTGAAACTCGTCGCCGATCGCGTGCTGCCTGCACTCGGCTGACCGACCGGCGCCCGGCCGGCGTACGGCCGGCGCCCCGCACCGTCAGGGCGACTGCACTGCGGAGGCTCCGGCGGCAAACGTCGCCGGCGTGATGCGCAGGATCTGATCGTCGACGCCGTTGCTCGTGGTCACGTAGAGCGCGAGGTCGGGACCGACGATCGGTGTCCGGAGCCGGCCCCGATCGGTCACGCTCACCGACATCGCCGTCGTGCGCCACCCGTCATCCGAGAGCCGGAGCCACCGGAGCTGCGTGCCCTTGAGTGCAGCCAACACCAAACCGCCGTTCCATGTCCCCCATCCAGGGCCGTACAGGAAGGTTCCACCTGCGGTCGCGATGGTCGGACAACCGGAGGACCACGACGCTCGGATCGCGGACGGGTACCGCGCCGTATCGGTCATCGGCGTGTTCTCGTCGTACGCCGGATCGCCGGCCGCGCGCGGCACCGGGTCCCACCCGTAGTTCCCGACGACCAACCGGTTCACCTCGTCGTCGCACCCGGTGCCCTGTTCGATCCCAAAGGCCTGATCGCCACGAAACGCAAGGCCCTGCACGTTGCGATGACCCCACGACTCAATCCGCGGATCGAACGGAGGTCCGGCGTTCCCAGGTGCCCCGTGCCCGTCCTGGTCGATGCGCAGCACCTTGCCGCCCAACGAGGTGGGGCTCTGCGGGTTGGTACCGACCGCGGCATCGCCGGTGCCGACCCAGAGGTAGCCGTCGGGCCCGAAGCGGAGCCGGCACCCCGAGTGACGGCCCAACTCGGCGACGGGGTTGACGGGAATCCCGGTCACGATGTCGGTGCGCGCGGTCACCGAGCCGTACCCCGGCGCCAGCGTGAGACGGGCGATCCGCACGTCCGTCCCGAGCGTCGACGCGAAGCACACGAAGAGTCTGCGGCTCGTCGCGAAGTCGGGCGCGAGCTCGGTGCTCATCATCCCTGCTTCGGACGCGACGAGGAGATCGTCGGGCTTCCATTGCAGGATCGTCTGGCCCGCAGCCGTGATCGTGAGGCCGTACGGCCGCTCCGTGTACACCGTCGCCCGCGCCGGATTGGCGTTGTCCGGGGTCCACGTGACGTCCCACGGAATGACCAGCCCGGCACGCGCGACCCCGACGTTGAGGGGCGGCGCGGGTACGCACGCGGCGGTGAGGATCGCTACCGCGGCAACGAGGCCGTATCCGGTTCTGCGCACGTCTCTCCCCTACCCACTTCTCGGCCGGCCAACCGCCATTTCTTCCCGGAATGCCGAGGAGCCGGCCCCGAAGAACCGGCTCTCCTGCACGGATGGTGCCGAGTTCGGCTCAGCCGACGAGCTTGGCCTTCATCTGTGCGAACTCGGTGTCGTCGATGACGCCCTGGTCACGGAGTGCGGCGAGGCGCGTCAACTCGTCGGCCGGGCTCGCAGTGGTTCCGGCGGCAGCGCGGATGTACTCCTCCGCGGCCTGCTGCTGTGCATTCATCGCGGCGACGTTGCGTTCCGCAATCTTTCCGCCTCGCGATGAGGTAGATGAAGACGCCGAGGTACGGGAAGATGATGATGACGAGCAGCCACAAGGCCTTCATGCCACCACTGAGATCGCGACTCCGGAACACATCGCCGATGACGTGGAACACGAGCATGATCCACATGAAGAAGGAGGAAGAGTCGCGCGGGTACTCGAACCCGATGGGACCTTCGTGCTGGTGTTGTGTCACCCCCTCCTCCAGGCGCCCGGCAGTGGCTGGATCGACGACCGGATCCTCGGGGAGCACTACTGGCGCGTCGGCGCGTATCTCGACGAGCAGCGCGGCTTCGACGAAGTGGCCCCGGGGATCGAGTTGCTGTTCATCCACCGCCCGCTCAGTCGGTACGTCCACGCGTTGGGTCATGCCGGTCTCCTCATCGAAGACATGGAGGAGCCTGCGCCTCCGCCCGCGCTCCTCGCGGCCGAGTGGGATTTTCCCGAGGCTGCGACGATTCCGCGGGTCCTGCTCATCCGCGCCCGTCGCGTCGGCGCCTGAGAGGCTCGCGACCTCGAATCCCGCCTTGCCTTTCTCGTCCAGCAACTCGTGACACCAACTCCTTAGGAGACACCGATGTCTGACGAAACCGTCAACGTCCGCTACATCGTGGAAGACGTCGCGGCCGCGATCGACTTCTACACCTGCCATCTCGGCTTCACCATCTTGACGAATGCGGCCCCCGCGTTCGCCGACGTGCAGCGGGGTCAGCTCCGCCTCTTACTGAGCGGTCCCCTCTCGTCGGCGGGCCGGCAACTCGCCGACGGCGCGACGCCCATCCCCGGCGGCTGGAACCGCATCCACCTGGTGACCGCAGACATCGCGGCCGAGATCGATCGTCTGCGCGGTGAGGGCATCGAGTTCCGCAACGACGTCGTCACCGGGCCCGGCGGATCCCAGATCCTGCTCGAAGATCCGTCGGGCAACCTGGTCGAGCTGTTCCAGCCGGCGGGCTGACCCGCCGGGGCGTTGGCGCTCGCCGATTTTTTTTCGACGCGCTGTCGATCTGGCAATCGCCGTTCGTGGTTCTGGTGAGCGGGCCACCGGCGTCGCCCGGCACCGGCGAACGACCTACGTTCGTTGCCCCCACCCAAAGGAGCATTCTCATGGCGCAATACCTGATGTCCGTCTGGCACGACGACGAGTACGAGGTTGACTTCTCTTCGCCCGAGATGCAGCAACGCGTCGCCCAGGTCGGCGCGTTCAACGACGAACTCCAAGCCACCGGAGCATGGGTCTTCGGAGCGGGCCTGCTCCCGGCGTCTTCGGCGACGGTGGTGCGGTCGGAGGGCGGGAACGTCTCGATGACCGACGGCCCGTACGCAGAGACCAAGGAGCAGATGGGCGGGTTCTACGTGATCGAAGCTTCCGACTTCGACGCCGCCCTCGATTGGACGCGGAAGGCCGCCGCAGTGGTTGGCGGCCCGGTGGAGCTCCGCCCGATGCAAGGGTGACCGACACGCTCGACTCCGTCTTCCGTCGTGAAGTCGGCCGCTGCACCGCCACCCTGATCCGCGTCCTCGGCGACATCGACGTTGCCGAGGACGCGGTCGCGGACGCCTTCGCGATCGCGGCTCAGCAATGGCCCGACCGCGGGATCCCGCCCAACCCGGGCGGCTGGATCACCACCACCGCGCGCAACCGCGCCATCGACAAGCTCCGCCGCGAGTCGACCCGCACCGACCGCCATCGCGCCGCCCACCGATTGCACACCGACGCCATGGAACCTGACAACCGCCCCGAACTCGGCGACCTCGACACCTTCGTCGACGTCGTGCCCGACGACCAGCTCCGGCTCATGGCGTTGTGCTGCCACCCCGCGCTGGCCACCGACGCACAGGTCGCGCTCACACTGCGACTCCTCGGCGGACTCGAAACTGCGGAGATCGCCCGCGCCTTCCTCGTGCCCGAAGCGACGATGGCCCAGCGGATCGTGCGCGCCAAGCGCAAGCTGCGCGACAACCACGCGCCGTACCGCATCCCGCGCGCCGCGGAACTCCCCGCTCGCCTGCACGGAGTCTTGACCGCGATCTACCTCATCTTCACCGAGGGCCATACCGCCACCTCCGGCGACGCACTCATCCGGGACGAGCTCTCGCGGGAGGCGATCCGACTCGGTCGCGTCCTCGCCGAGCTGGCGCCGGACGAACCCGAGGTCGTGGGTCTGCTCGCCATGATGTTGCTCACCGAATCACGTCGTCCCGCCCGCACCGACGCGTCCGGCGCGATGGTGCGCCTCGCCGATCAGGACCGGTCGCGGTGGGATCGCGATCTCATCGTCGAAGGACACGATCTGGTGCGGGCCTGCCTCCGCCGCAACCATCCCGGCCCGTTCCAGATCCAGGCGGCAATCGCCGCGGTCCACGCGGACGCGTCCACCGCGGAAGCGACCGATTGGGCGCAGATCGTCGCCCTCTACGACCAGCTGTACGCGCGGCGTCCCGACCCGGTCGTGGCCCTCAATCGCGCCATCGCAGTGGCCGCGCTGGACGGTCCGATCGTCGGTCTCGCGGCGCTCGATCTGATCGAGGCCGGGGCGGTCGCGGCGTATCAGCCGTACCACGCGGCCCGAGCCGACCTGCTCGCGCGTGCCGGCCGCCGGGACGAGTCACTCGCTGCGTACGACCGCGCGATCGCACTGACGACAAACCCTGCCGAGCACGAGTTCCTCACCGGGCGACGCGCCGAACTCGCCTGATTCAGCCCACGATGCCGATGATGCCGCGCCCGGTGAGCCATATTCCGCCGCCGAGGAGGATCCAACTCAGCACCGTGTCCCGGTGGTCGGCCACGTACGCACGGATCCGATCGAGGCGGGCGGCGGCGCTCCCGGGTGAACGCAGCGCGAGGATCTCGAGCAGGACGATGCCGGTCGTCGTGGCGAGCGCGAAGAGCAACAGCCAGACCAACGACTCCGCGGTACCCATGTCGTCCCGTGCCACCTCGGCCACACCCGCCAGCATCACGGGCCAGGTCTGCACGGCGCCGCCGAGCACGAACGCACCGGGTGCGCGCATCGTCGAGATACGGCGCTGCCACGCGGGGACGGGCTTGTCGACCGCGATCCGTTCGACGGGTCCGCGGAGACGGCGCCGCGTCCAGACCATGAGCAGCACGACACCCAACGCGAGTTCGATGCCGTAGGTGGCGTCGCCGGACGAACTGCTGTCGTCGAGGTGGACCGAGCCACCGACCGCGAGTGCTGCCACCCCGATCACCATGACCGTCGTGACCCACCCCGCGATGAACGCAAGTCCGTTCTTGGCCCCCCGCTCGGTCGCCAGGACCAGGCTGAACGCGATCAGGCTGAAGGGGGACGCAGCGGCCGCCAAGGCCAGGACGGCGAGCGTCCCGAGCGAAGCTCCCGTCACACGGATTCGACCGAGTCGACGGCCTCAGACCCGCGCGGCGCACCCGCCGCGAGGATCTGGATCAACGCCAACCCGATCACGGCGACGACCGCGAAGATGAGGACGACGAGACCCGTCGGGCGTTCCCAGACGACCAGGAGGATCAGGAGCACGGTCACCAGACCGATCCGCAGCCCTTTCAGGTTGGCGCCCACCCAGGTGGCGACCGGTCCCGGATCGTCGTCGCCACCGACATGGCCCATCGCCCGATTC
>JBBQXR010000153.1:0-7560 GCA_038209455.1 Acidimicrobiia bacterium | reverse complement strand
AGTCGCGTGAGTTCGATCTCGGCGAAGGCGCGCCCGATCCGATCGCGGAGGGCCGGGTCGCGCAACGCGTCGGGGTTGACGGCACGCGCAGCGGCGATCATGGCGTGCAGATCGGCGCCCATCGTGATCGACAAGCCGGCCGTGCCGACGCGCTCGTGGCCGAGAGTGCTCATCGCGACCTGCCAGCCTTCACCCTCGCCGCCGAGGCGGCAGTCGACGGGGAGCACCGCGTCGGTGAAGAACACCTCGTTGAGCATCGTGTCGCCGGTGATGTCACGGATCGGTCGGCACTCGGTCCCGGGCGTGCGCATGTCGACGATGAACGCGGTGATGCCCTCGTGTTTGGCGCCCCGTTCGAAGGCGGTCGGGTCGGTGCGGAGAAGGAAGAGTCCCCACTGGGCGAGATGCGCGGAGGAAATCCAGGTCTTCTGACCGTTCACCACGTACTGGTCGCCGTCGCCGATCGCCAGCGTGCGCATGTTGGCGAGGTCGGAGCCGGCCTCGGGTTCACTGAAGCCCTGGCACCAATGCTCGTTGGCGGAGAGGATCCCGGGGAGCCAGCGCTGTTGCTGCTCCTCGGTACCCCACTGGAGGATCATCGGCCCGATCTGCCAGATGCCGTTGGCGTTGAAGACCCCGGGGGCCTTCACCCGCGCCATCTCCTCGGAGTAGATCGCATTCTGTACCGGTGTGGCTTCACGACCGTGCCAGGAGTGGGGCCAGTTGATAGCGGCCCACCGGTCGGCATCGAGGCGACGCTGCCAGTCTCGGCGGCGCGCCTGGGTGCGCTCGAACGCGTCGACCTCGGCGGTGCCGTCGTCGGTCCAGTCCTCGAGGAAGCGGGGGAGCGCGGTGTCGAGCCAGGTTCGCAGTTCGTCTCGGAACGCGACATCCTCGGCGGTCAACGAAAAGTCCATATCATGCCGAGCCTATGCAGGGCCGAGAGGCCCGGCGACGAAGTGGCAAGCGCAGAATGTCCGAAGGCGAGGATCAGTGGCGGACTCGAGGGAAGCCCGGATATCCGAGAGTGACCGATGACGTGACCGGACCGTGCGCCACCCGAACCGGGGCCCGAGCGGCCTGCGACGACGTCGCAAGAGCGGGATAGATGGACTTTCAGTTCTCCACGGAGCAGGACGCGCTGCGCGAGGCGGTGCGCTCCTTCGTGAGCGACTGGTCGGCGCGTTCGGACGCACGGGACGGACTCGACCCGGGTGACTGGAGTGCAATCGCCGAACTCGGCTGGACGGGGCTCATGATCCCGGAGGCCGCCGGTGGTCTGGGGCTCGGACTCGTCGATGCCGTCGTCGTGCTCGAGGAGATGGGAAAAGTTGCGTTCCCGGGCCCCTATCTGGCATCGGCGTTGATCGCGACGGTGGCCGCGCGGCGACTCGGTCTCGACGATCTCCTGGTCGATCTCGCAGGAGGCGCGGTCGGGACGGTGGCATTCGAGGAGTCGGGGCACGGTGATCCGGTCCATCGCGTCCGCACCCGCGCGCGCCGCCGGGGCGCCGACTGGGTGGTCTCCGGCGAGAAGCCGCTGGTGCTCGCAGGGCTCGACGCAGACTGGATCCTCGTCGTGGCCCGCACGCCGGACGGGCTCCACACGTTCCGCGTTCCCGGTGGCAGCTGCGAGCCGGTCCCGACGATCGACGCGACGCGTGCGAGCGGACGGGTGGCGTTCGCCGAGACCGTGGCGGAACCCGTCGGTCCCGACGGCGACCACACCGACATCTGGCGCGCGATCGCCGACGACACCGCGATCGCCCTGGCCGCCGAGCTGACCGGGGTCTGCGACGCATCGATCGCGATGGCGATGGACTACGCCGAGCACCGGGTGCAGTTCGACCGCCCGATCGCGTCCCACCAGGCGATCCAACACAAGCTGGTCGACATGCTGCACGCCACTGAACTCGGTCGGGTGGGTGTCCACTACGCGGCGTGGGCCTCCGATGTGGACGCGCCGGATCGGGCCCGTGCCGCAGCGATCGCCAAGGCACAGATGGGCGAGGCGGCCGTGATGGTGACGGGGGAGAACATCCAGGTGCACGGCGCGGTCGGGTTCACCTGGGACTCTCGTGCCGGCGTGCTCTACCAACGCGCAAAACAGAACGACGTGCTCGGTGGGGGCCAGTCGTGGCATCGATCGCGTGTGGCCGACGCCGTACTCGGCGCGAGCTGACCAATGCCCGAGTTCACGACCGTCGAGGCTGCCGTACGTGAGCACGTGCAGGCGGGTGATTCGCTCCACCTCGTTGTCGGTCACTCGCGGTGGAGCGCGGCTGCGCGTGAAGTGGTCCGCCAGTGGTGGGATCGGGATCCGCAGTTCACGCTCGTGATGCTCAGCCTCTCGAGTCTCGGCGCGTTGTTCTTCCGGGGCGGCCTGGTGAAGCAGGTCGTCACGGGGTACAGCGGCGACACGTTCCCCAACTTCACGCCCAATCCTTGGTTCCAACGGGCCTATACGAGCGGCGCGGTCGAGGTGGAGCACTGGTCGTTCCTCGCGTTCGCGCAGCGACTCGAAGCCGGCGCGCGCGGCCTGCCGGCCATCGTGACCCGATCCATCGCGGGTTCGTCGATGGCGGACAACGACGGGTACGCCATCGTCGACAGTCCGTACGGCCCGGTCGGACTGCTCGCGCCGTTGCAGGCCGACGTCGCGATCCTGCACGCACCGGTGGCCGACCGCGCCGGCAACATCGCGGTCGCATCCCCGCTCCTGGAAGGCGTGTGGGGAGCGCTCGGTGCACGCAGGGGAGTGGTCGCGACTGTGGAGCGAGTGGTCGACGACCTCCGGGAGTATTCGAATCACGTGCGGATTCCCGCGCATCGTGTGCTCGCGGTCTGCGAGGTACCGATGGGTGCGCATCCGGGTGGCCTCTTCGCCCGTGACCTCCCCGTGGACGGGTACGGCGAGGACTACGACTTCTGGATCGAAGCGCGGGCCGCTACACGGCGGGACGACTACGACGAATGGATCCGGCATTGGGTCCTCGAACCGGCAGATCAGGGTGAGTACCTCGACCGGCTCGGGCGAGATCGGATCGCTGCGCTCCGAGCCAAGGCCGACCCGGCGGTCCACGCGCGCATCGCGGCTGCGCCGCACCCTGATCTGGACGCGCCGGTCAACGCATGGGAACGCGCGGCCACCTACGCGGCCCGACATCTGGCCGACCGCGTCAGGGTGCTCGGCGCCCACGCAGTGCTCGCCGGCGCCGGGGTCGCGAATCTCGCGGCCTGGCTCGGTGTGGAAGTGGCGCGCGCGGCGGGCCACGACGTGCAACTCACCGCCGAGATCGGTATGTGGGGATACGAGCCGATGGTGGGCGATCCGTTCGTCCTCAACCACGGCAGCTTCCCGACCGCCACGATGTTGGGTGACGCGGCGATGGTGCTCGGCGCGCTCGTCGGCGGGACGGAAACCACCACGATCGGATGTCTGGGCGGCGCGCAGATCGACCGCACGGGCAACATCAACTCGACGCTCATCCCGGACGGACCGTTCCTCGTCGGCTCCGGCGGGGGGAACGACGTCGCCTCGGTCGCGGTGGAGAACGTGGTGGTCGCGACGCTGACGCCTCAACGCACGCCCGCCGAATGTGGCTACGTCACCTCTCCCGGTGGTGCGGTGAAGGCGCTGGTCACCGACCTCGGCCTCCTCGAGAAGTGCGATGGAGAACTCGTGCTCACCGCAGTGCCGGAGGGCGACGACACGGTCGCCGAACGCGTGGCCCGAGCGGTCGATGCGTGCGGCTGGGACCTGGCGGTCGCCGAGGACGTCCGGGAGCTCCCGGAGCCGACCCGGGCCGAGATCGCGGCCCTGCGTGGTTGGGATCCGTTCGGTTGGTTTCTCCGCGGCTGACCGGCGGACGGCGCGGTCAACCGTCGGTAGGCTCGGCGGGTGCATCGGGCCGTGGGGCACCGGCACCAGGAGGGTCCATGACTGCAGTTGCCGAACGGCGCGAGACGGTGCCGAACCCGTACCTCGAAGGACCGTTCACGCCGATCGACACCGAGATCACCACCGAGTGCGAAGTGATCGGCGAACTGCCCGCAGACCTCAGCGGTGTGTACGTGCGCAACGGATCGAACCCCAAGTATCCGCCGCCGGGTCGATACCACTGGTTCGACGGCGACGGCATGGTCCACGCCGTGCACTTCGAGAACGGCAAGGCCGTCTACCGGAACCGCTACATCGCGACCGAGGCGCTCGCGGCGGAGACGGCAGCGGGGGAGGCGATCTGGGCCGGCATCAACGAACGGCCCGACTTCCGCCACCCGGGCGGCCCGTTCAAGGACACCGCGAACACCGACCTCGTGTTCCATCGCGGACGGCTCCTCGCGCTCTGGTGGCTCGGTGGGCCGTGTTACGAGATCGACGTGCCGTCACTCGAGACCGTCGGCCGGTTCGACTTCGGTGGAACGCTGCCGAGCCTGACTGCACACCCGAAGCTCGATCCCGTGACCGACGAACTCATCGTGTTCGACTACGACGTGCTGCCGCCGTATCTCACCTACGGCGTCGTCGGCGCCGACGGCACGCTCGCACACCGCACCGAGGTCGACCTGCCCGGCCCGCGGCTCCTGCACGATCTCGCGATCACCGAGCACTTCACGATCCTCATGGACTTCCCGCAGATGTGGGATCCGGAACTCTTGGCGCAGGGTCGCACGAAGCTCACGTTCCGCCCCGATCTCCCGGCGCGCTTCGGGATCATCCCGCGTCATGGCGCGGGCGACTCGGTGCAGTGGTTCGAAGCCGAGAGTTGCTACATGTACCACACGATCAACGCGTGGGAATCGGGGAACGAGATCGTGCTCGTCGGGTGCCGGATCGACAATCCACTCCACGAGGGTGACCGCGATCGCATTCCGCACATCGACGTGCTGCGCCTCGAACCGTTCCTGCACGAGTGGCGGTTCGACCGCGTCACCGGCACCGTGCGTGAGCGCGTGCTCGACGACGTGATGTCCGAGTTCCCACGAATGGACAACCGCCTGCTCGGACGGCCCTCGCAGTTCTCGTACAGCCCGCGGATCGCGCCTGCGTCCGAACTGCTCTTCGACGGGTTCCTGAAGTACGACACCGGGACCGGCGCGTCGGAGACGCATGCCTACGGTGACGGTCGGTACGGCGGCGAGACCGTCTTCGCGCCTCGGGTCGGTGCTGGAGCCGCAGACGACGACGGCTACGTCCTCACCTTCGTGACGGACGCCGCGACGGGCGACTCGGAGGTGATCGTCGTGGACGCGCGCCGCGTCGGTGACGAGCCCGTGTGCCGGATCCGGATCCCGCAGCGTGTTCCCATCGGATACCACTCGTGGTGGGTCGCCGAATCCGAACTGGTCTCCCCGTGACCGGACCGACCTATGTGATCGGCGGCGCGCAGACCGACTTCGTGCGGAACTGGACGCGCGAGGGAGCAACCCTCGCCGATCTGCTGGCCGAACCGGTGCACGGGGCGCTCGCCGACGCCGGTCTCGACCCGGCCGCGATCGAGGTGGGCCATGTGGGCAACTTCGCGTCGGAGATCTACTGCGGCCAAGGTCACCTCGGCGGCCTGCTCGTGGAAGCAGATCCAGTGTTCGGTGGGTTGCCGACGTCCCGCCACGAAGCCGCGTGCGCGTCCGGGAGCGTGGCGGTGTTGGCCGCAATGGCCGACCTCGAATCCCGGCGGTACGACGTTGCGCTGGTGGTCGGCGTGGAGATGATGCGCAACGTCCCGACCGCCACCTCCGTGGCCAACCTCGGCGCGGCGGCCTGGGTCCCGGACGAGACCGAGGGCATCCCGATGGTGTGGCCCGAAGTGTTCGCCACCCTCGGTGACGAGTACGACCGCCGCTACGGCCTCGACGACGCCCACCTCCGTGCGCTCGCGACGAGCAGCTTCGCGAACGCGCGGCGGAATCCGAACGCGCAGACCCGGCGGTGGGAACTTCCCGAGGGTGCATTCACCGACGACGACCACGACAACCCGGTGGTCGCGGGTCGGCTGCGCCGGCATGACTGCTCCCAGATCACCGACGGCGCCGCGGCGGTCATCCTCGCGTCCGAGTCGTTCGCGACGGAGTGGGCCGACGGGCGTGGTATCCCGCTCGCCGCGATTCCGCGGATCACGGGATGGGGGCACCGCACCGCGCGCATGAGCTTTGCCGGCAAGCTCGCCGAGTCGGCCGAGGCGGAGTACGTGTTCCCTCACGTGCGGGGTGCGATCACCGACGCCTTCACTCGGTCGGGACTCGCGGGGGTGGAGGCTGTCGACCTCGTCGAGTGCCACGACTGCTTCACCACCACCCACTACATGGCGATCGACCACTACGGGATCACCCCGCCGGGCCAGTCCTGGAAAGCAATCGAAAACGGCGACGTGTTCGCCGACGGTCCGATCCCGGTGAATCCGTCCGGAGGACTCATCGGCTGTGGGCACCCCGTGGGCGCGTCGGGCGTGCGGATGCTGCTCGACGTCTCGCGTCAGGTGAGTGATCGCGCCGAGGACTGCCAGGTCGAAGGGGCGCGCACCGGTTCGACGCTCAACATCGGTGGCAGCGCGACGACCACCGTGTCCTTGGTGGTCAGTACCGCGTGAACGGGTACGGCGCGCTCTAACCTCGGCCCTCGTGGGACGCGTGTCGCTCCAGGGGGTCACCAAGCGGTTCGGCGACGTGGTCGCCGTCGATCACCTCGATCTCGAGGTGGCCGACCGCGAGTTCCTCGTGCTGCTCGGTCCCTCGGGGTGCGGCAAGTCGACCGCGTTGCGCATGATTGCGGGCCTCGAGGAACTCACCGAGGGCACCATCACCATCGGCGACCGGGTCGTGAACGACGTGGAGCCGAAGGACCGGGACCTCGCAATGGTCTTCCAGAGCTACGCGCTGTACCCCCACCTCTCCGTGCGCAAGAACATCGAGTTCCCGCTGCGCACACGTGGGGTCCCGAAAGAGGAACGGGCGACGACCGTCGCGAACGCGGCCGAGGCGCTCGGGCTGACCGATCTGCTCGACCGCAAGCCGGGTCAGCTCTCGGGTGGGCAACGGCAACGGGTTGCACTGGCACGAGCCATCGTGCGCGATCCCGAGGCGTTCCTCATGGACGAGCCGCTGTCGAACCTCGACGCCAAGCTCCGAGTCGAGACCCGTGCCGAGTTGGTCCAGCTCCAGCAGCGCCTCCAGGCGACGGTCGTCTACGTGACCCACGATCAGGTCGAGGCCATGACGATGGGCGATCGGATCGCCGTGATGAACGAAGGGGTGCTCCAGCAGGTCGGGCCGCCCCAGGACGTCTACGCCCGTCCGGCCAACCTGTTCGTGGCCCGGTTCATCGGCACCCCGCCCATGAACACGATTCCAGGCGAGTTGGCCGGGGCGAATGCCGACGTCATTGTCGGCGTGCGGCCCGAACACGTGATGGTCGGCCCGCACGGCTCCGGGATCGATGCGACGGTGGTGGCCATCGAATCCCTGGGGCACGAGCGGCACGTGATCTGTCGCGTCGCCGACGGATCGACCGTGATCGTTCGCCAGGGCATGGACGTCACCTCGCCCGCTCCGAACGACGAAGTC
>JBBQXR010000152.1:0-7568 GCA_038209455.1 Acidimicrobiia bacterium | reverse complement strand
GACCTGGCGGCCGTCCGCACGTGATGCATGGCCCCGCCCGGAGGAGCGGGCGCCGACGATCGACACCGCGGACGCCGGAGCCGGTTGGACGGTCCGCAGGACGAACGCCCGAGAGATCCGGGACCTTTGGACCTACCCGCCGGCGTCCGGACTCGCTTGGCTGAGGACATGACGCGACAGGTGGTGATCCTCGGGGGCGGAACCGGTGGCACGCTGACCGCCAACCGCCTGCGACGCCGGTACGCGTCCGATGAGTTGGACATCACGGTCGTCGACCAGGACGACCGGCACGTGTACCAACCCGGATTGCTCTTCGTACCGTTCGGGCTCACCCAGCCCGAAGACATCGTCAGGTCACGGGCGCGCCAACTCCACCGTGGCATCGGATTCCGGCACACGCCGATCGACCACGTCGACCTCGATGCGAACGCGGTGCACCTGAGCGACGGCTCCACCCTCGCCTACGACGCGCTCGTCGTCGCGACCGGTGCCGTCCTCGTGCCCGAGGAGACCGAGGGCCTCACCGGGGCCGGGTGGATGGACAACGTCCTCACCTTCTACACGCCCGAGGGGGCGGCGGCGCTCGAAACCGCGCTCGCGGAGTTCGACGGTGGCCGGCTCGTGGTCAACGTGGTCGACATGCCGATCAAGTGCCCGGTTGCGCCGCTCGAGTTCTGCTTTCTCGCCGACTGGTATTTCCGCGAGCGCGGGATACGCGACCTCGTCGACATCACTTACGTCACCCCGCTCGACGGCGCCTTCACCAAGCCGGTCGCATCCCGGCAACTTTCGGGGATGCTCGCCGAGAAGGGCATCGAACTGGTCACCGAGTTCAACACCGGCGAGGTCGACGGTCCCGGTGGCCGACTCGTTGGCTACGACGGCCGTGACGTGCCGTTCGACCTCGCGGTCGTGATCCCTCTCCACGGTGGGGCCGAGTACGTGGGACGGTCGCCGGGACTCGGCGACGAGGTGAACTTCGTACCGACCGACGAGCACACACTCCAGGCGAAGGCGGCGCCCAACGTGTTCGTCATCGGCGACGCCGCCAACGTCCCGGCCTCGAAGGCGGGGTCCGTCACCCACTTCGAGGGCGAGACGTTGGTCGCGAACGTGGCGCATTTCCTCGCCGACGAACCGCTCGAATCGACGTTCGACGGCCACGCGAACTGCTTCATCGAGACCGGATTCCACCAAGCCCTGCTCATCGACTTCAACTACGAGACCGAGCCCCTGCCGGGACACTTCCCGACGACGGTGGGCCTGCCGTTGCTCAAGGAGTCGCGGTTGAACCACCTCGGCAAGCTCATGTTCCAGTGGTTCTACTGGCACAGCCTGCTGCCGGGCCGCGACATCCCCGGTATCAGCTCGACCATGCCCACCACCGGGAAGCGCGTCGTCGACGCGTCGCCCGCACCCGAGCGCGAGGACTGACCATGCCGAATACCACGATCGCCGAGACCGAAGTCGAACTGAACGACGAAGGCTTCTTCGTGCACCCCGAGCAGTGGACCGAGGCCATGGTCTCTGACCTTGCGCGTCGCGAGGGCATCGACGACGTGACCGACGCGCACCGGCAGGTCATCCGCTTCATGCGCGCCGAGTTCCTCGCAAAGGGCACCGGTCCGACCGTACGAATCCTCGGCAA
Organism: Acidimicrobiia bacterium; assembly: GCA_038209455.1. Lineage (GTDB taxonomy): Bacteria > Actinomycetota > Acidimicrobiia > IMCC26256 > JAENVU01 > JAENVU01. Next base: position 5,920 of record JBBQXR010000152.1, on the reverse strand, counting down.
GACCTCTGGCGTATCGGTCAAGGACCTTTACCAACTGTTTCCGAAAGGCCCGGCGAAGGTCGCCGCCAAGATCGCCGGGATCCCCAAGCCGCGCGGCTGCATCTGAGAGGAGCCGGCCATGGCCGACACGATCCAGAAGGTTTCCATCATCATCTCCAAGGGGTCGCTCGACGGCATCTACCCCGGGCTGATCATGGCGAACGGCGCGCGAGCCGAAGGGATCGACGCCAATCTGTTCTTCACGTTCTTCGGACTCGATGCGATCCACCAGGCGCGCCACGAGCACATCAAGATGGCAACGGTCGGGAATCCTGGGCTGCACTTCCCCACCATGATGGGCGGCCTGCCCGGAGTGTCCTCGGTGATGACGCACTACATGAACCACAAGATGGAGCAGCTCGACATCCCGTCGATCCCGGAGTTCGTGGAGATGATCGCCGACACCGGCGCGGGGATGTACGCGTGCAAAGCGTCGGTGGACCTCTTCGGCTTGGAGAAGAACGACTTCATCCCGCAGGTGCAGGACATCATCACCGTCGGCGAGTTCTACGAGATCGCAGCGGGTGGCGAGATCATTTTCACGTGACCACAACGAACATCACCGACCAAGGAGAAATCCCATGGCAACCACGCAACCGAAGACCGACGGTGTGCAAGATCTGCTCGACCGGCTCAGCAAAGCCACCGCTCAGATCACCAAGGCGTCCGAACGACAGGCCCGCGAAGCCGACCGCCAGTTGAAGCGACTGCTCGATCGGGGCGAGGCGTCGACCGAACGACTCATCAAGGCGATCGGCAAGGAGTTGCAGGGCCAGATCTCGGGTTTGCGGCGCGAACTGCGTGACGTGGAGCGGCGTGTCCGGGACCTGCGTACGAATGCCGCCACGCAAGGCGGCAACCAGAAGGCGGCCGGAAGGAAGACTGCGCCTGCGAAGAAGAGAGCCGTAGCCAAGAAGGCCGCGCCGGCAAAGAAGCAGTCCGCGAAGAAGGCGACCAAGAAGGTCGCCAAGAAGGCCACCTGACCGACGCCCGACCCCTCGGATCGAGGCGTCGGGCCCTGGTCGGCGCGGACCGCGATCCGTACGTTCGAAGGATCGAAGGGACGGATCCATGGTTGACGAGGCCAATCTCCACATGCGGGAGTCGGACGCCTTCTCCTGGTACATGGAGCGGGATCCGCTCCTGCGGTCCACCGTGGTCGCGGTCATGCTCTTCGACCGGGCACCGGACGAGGCGGCGCTGATGCGTCGCCTCGATCGGGCCACCCGCATCGTTCCGGGCCTGCGCCACCACCTCGTCGAACCGCCATTGCGGCTCGCACCGCCGCGCTGGGTGGTGGACCCGAGTTTCGACCTGTCGTGGCACGTGCGCAGGATCGAGCTGCCGGCACCGGCAGGCGTGGCGAGCGTGCTCGAACTCGCCCGGAGGGAGGGGATGGCCGGCTTCGATACGGCCCGCCCGCTCTGGTCGTGGACCACCGTCTCAGGCCTCGAGGGCGGACGGGCGGCCGCGGTCCTGAAGGTGCACCACTCCCTGACCGACGGCATCGGCGGGATCCAACTCGCCACGGAACTGTTCGACCTCTCCCCCGACGCTCCCGAACCAGACGCCGGTCCCGAGGCACCCCGCGCCGAGACAACGAGTCTCGCCGCGCTCATCCTCGAATCGCTCGGCTACGACGTGCAGCGAGTTCGCGCGGTCCTGCGCGACACGATCCGGTCGACGCCGGGCGCCGCGGTCCACACCCTGCGCCACCCGGTGGCCGCGAGCCGTGACGCGGCGCGGCTGGTGGGTTCGGTCATCCGCACCGTCGCCCCGATGACCGACACCCGGTCGCCGGTGATGCTCGACCGCCGCCTCGGCTGGCACTACGACGCGATCGACCTTCCCCTCGACGGACTCCGAGACGCAGCCCACGCAGGTGACGGCACGCTCAACGACGCGTTCCTCGCCGGTATCGCCGGCGGCCTCCAGCGGTACCACGAGCTGCACGACACGACCGTCGCAGAGCTGCGCGTCACCATGCCGATCAGCATCCGCAAGGACAGCGACCCCGCCGGGGGCAACCGCATCACCCTCATGCGGTTCCCGGTCCCGGTCGGTACCGTCGACGTCCGGTCCCGGATTCGCACGCTCCACCAGCGCGCTGCGTCGAGCCGGGCGGAACCGTCGATCCCGCTCACCAACGTGATCGCCGGGCTCCTGAATCTCCTGCCGGCCGGAGTGATCGGCAGCATGTTGAAGCACGTCGACTTCCTCGCCAGCAACGTGCCCGGCCTCGACGCTCCCATCTATGTCGGCGGCGCGCAGGTGTTGAACATCTACCCGTTCGGACCCACGATCGGCGCGGCACTGAACGTGACGCTGCTGTCGTACTGCGGGACGTGCAACATCGGCGTCAACACCGACACCGGAGCGGTCCCCGACCCGAACGTGTTGATGACCTGCCTGCGGGAAGGCTTCGACGAGGTACTCGCCCTCGGTGGTCACGGGTCCACCGGGACCACGAAGCAGGCCGAGATGGGAGCCACGTGATGGAACGCTTGAGCGCACTCGACGCCGAGTTCCTGCACGTGGAGGATGACGTCGCCCACATGCACATCGCGGGAGCATGCGTGTTCGCGGATCCGACACCGACGTTCGCCGACCTCCACCGACTCCTCACGGCCAAGCTCCACCTGATCCCTCGCTACCGCCAACGCGTCCGGACCGTTCCGCTGGAGCTGGGGCGCCCGGTCTGGTGCGACGACCCGCACTTCGACCTCGATTACCACCTGCGTCACACCGCGCTCCCGACCCCGGGCGATGACGCTGCGTTCTGCCGACTCATGGGGCGGCTCATGTCCGTGCCACTCGACCGTGACCGTCCCCTCTGGGAGACGTGGCTGGTGGAAGGCCTCGAGGGCGGGCGGTGGGCGCTCGTCTTCAAGGTCCATCACTGCCTCGTCGACGGTATCTCGGGCGTCGGCCTCCTCGGGGTCCTGCTCGACACTGACGCCGATGCGTCGCTCCCTTCCCCCCCTGCCCTGGCAGCCGAGTTCGGAGCCCGGCGGCACCGCGAAGGTGCTCAACGCGTGGACGGGTCTCGCACGCGACGCGTGGGCCACCGCGGGCGGCATCACACGCGGGGTCGTGCATCCAGCGACCGCGGCGCTCGCCACGATCGGGACCGCCCGAGGCCTGGCGCGATTCGCTCGCCAGCTGGGCGCCACCCCGCCCATCTCGATCCAGGGCGCGATCGGACCCCATCGCGCCTGGGCCCACTCCGAGGCGAGCCTCGATGACGTGCGCGCCGTCCGCGCTGCGTTCGGCGGAACCATCAACGATGTGGTCCTCGCCGCCGTCGCAGGCGGCTACCGCGATCTGTTGCTGACGCGCGGCGAAGACCCCAACCACGCCGTCGTGCGCTCCGCTGTCCCAGTGTCGACCCGTCACCACGATGCGCTCGGCGTGCCGGACAACCGCGTCTCGACGCTGTTCTACGACCTGCCGGTCCGCATACCCGATCCGTTGGAGCGACTACGCCTCGTCACCACAGAGATGACCGACCTCAAGGCCTCACACGAAGCGGAGGCCGGTGAGGCAATCGTCACCGTCGCCGACCTGCTGCCACCGATGGTCATCGGTCCGGTGAGCAGGCTCGTGATGCGCACGCTGCACCGGTTGCCGCAACGTGCGGCGAACACGATCGTCACGAACGTACCGGGACCGCAGTTCCCGCTGTTCTGCCTCGGTCGCATGATGCTCGAGTACCGGCCCTTCGTCCCGATCATCCACGGCATCCGGGTCAGCACCGCGATCCTCTCCTACGACGGACGCCTTTTCTTCGGCGTCACCGGCGACGGTGCGACCGCACCCGATGTCGACGTCATCGCGCGCACTACGACAAAGGCGATCGCGCGCCTCGCGGAACGGGCCCATACCGCAGTCGACAAGCCTGCGCCGGCGGTGGGACCGACCCGAATGGTCCGGTGACCGGATACTCCGGTCAGCCACCGTCGTGGCGTCCGTAGCTCTGACGGTCCAGACTGTCGGCGGTCTACCCGCCCGCAGGAGGAACCACAGCGTGAAGCGTTCGCTCGTGAGCATCGTGGTGTGTCTGGTCGTGGTCGGCGCGGCATGTGGACGGAGTGACAGTCCGACTTCGACGGGCAGCACCACGACCACCGCGGCGAAGGACTCGTCCGTGAAGTCGGCCGACTTCGGTTCGGTGACCGACGTCTGCCAGAAGGGCACACCGAAGGGTTCGCCCACCACGGGTGTCACCCCCACCCAGATCCGCGTGGCGACCTTCGCCGACGTCGGCTTCACGGGCCGGCCCGGGCTCGACCAGGAGTTCTTCGACACCGCCGACGTGTTCTCCAAGTGGTGCAACGACCGCGGTGGCATCAACGGCCGCAAGATCGTGGTCGACCCGCGCGATGCTGCGCTCACCAACGTGAAGGCGAGGATGACCGAGTCGTGCGCAGACGACTTCGCGATGGTGGCCGGCGGCGCGGTGTTCGACCAGGACGGTGTCGACACTCGCCTCTCCTGCCTGCTGCCCGACATCTCCGGGTACGTCGTGAGCAACCGTGCGCGTGGCGCCGACCTGGTCGTCGAGCCGCTACCGAACCCACTCGACAAGTTGCAGATCGGCATCCTCAACTACCTCGGCCGCAAGTTCCCGACCACGACGGGCCACGTCGGAGTCCTCACGGGCGACCTGGCGACAACTCGTGTGGTCGCGAACGACAATGCGGCCGCCGCGAAGTCGATCGGTTGGAACATCGTCTACAACGACGTCTATCCCGCCGCCGGACTTGCCGACTGGACGCCGTACGCACAGAAGCTCAAGGACTCGGGCGTGAAGGGTCTCATCTGGGTCGGCGAACCGGAGAGTCTGGCGGCGTTGATGGGCGCGCTGAACGACATCGGGTACAAGCTCGACTTCATCCGCGCCGACGCCAATCACTACGACCAGAACCTGATCAAGACCGCCGGTGCATCCCTCGCCGACGACAACCTGTACGTGTCGAGTTCGTTCTTCCCGTTCGAGCAGGCAAAGCCGAACAACGCGACCGGCCAGTACCTCCAGGCGTTCAAGGACTACAAGCCCAACGGCAAGAACCGCACCTACCTCGGACTCCAGGCGTGGTCGGCGTGGCTCCTCTTCGCGAAGTCCGCCGCGAGTTGCGGCGACAACCTCACCCGCACCTGCCTGTACGACGCGGCGAAGAAGGTCAACGCGTGGAACGGCGGCGGTCTCCACGCGGAGACGTCACCCGGTACCAACGGCGGGAGCGAGTGCTTCACGGTCGAGCGGGCGACGCCGACGGGTTTCAAGCTCGCCACCGACGTCAAGCCGAACGAGGGCATCTACAACTGCAGCCCGAAGAACCTGTTCAAGCTCACGGTCGACCCGGCCGACGTCACCACGCTCGCCAGCGTCGGAAAGAACATCCGAGACCTGAAGTAGCCCGGGCAGGGTTCGACCGGGTTGGTTCCCGCTCGCTCCGCCACCCGGAGTGGTCGGGAGCGGTCCGCGCATGATCCGCGCGCGTCCTGGGTACCGCACGAGACGTCAGGCACAGCAGGCGAAGTCCAACCGTTGCCGGTGCAGCGGTCGTACGGTGGCGGACAAGACCGGGCAGGTAGTGAGAGGCAGGCACGATGACCGCAGGGGAGAACATTCCGACGCACGACGAGGTCCGTTGGATCCTCGCCGCCGCTTCCGACGTCGTCTTCAGCGACGGAGTTCCCGAGGCCTTCCTCGATCAGTGGGCCGACGAGACCATCATCATGCTGTCGGTGAGCGAATCGGTCCGGGTCGCACCAATGCGTTACCGGTCCTCGTAGCGCCCAACGGAGCCCGAGTCAGACGGTTCGGTCGCCGCGCTTCGTGACCGCGCGTCGATGGTGCATCGCCTGGTCGTAGACC
>JBBQXR010000151.1:0-7617 GCA_038209455.1 Acidimicrobiia bacterium | reverse complement strand
GTCCGGGTCGAGCCCGGCCGCCGGTTCGTCGAGGAGCAGGAGGCGTGGCTCGGTTGCGAGCGCCCGGGCCACGCTCACCAGCCGTCGTCGTCCGTGGGAGAGCTCCGGGGGGTGTGCCGCCGCCAGTTCAGGGATGCCCACCAGTTCCAGCACGGCGGTGACGTCGACCCGGCGGGCGTCCCGGCGCGGGGCAACGAGGTCCAGTGCGGTCGACCACCAACGCGGGCTGCTCGCCGCGACCAACAGGTTCTCGGCGACGGTGAGGTCGTCGAAGAGCTCGATCGACTGGAACGTGCGGGCCAGCCCGGCCCGGGCCCGACGGTGTGGAGCCAACTCGTCGACCCGTCGGCCGCCGAGGGTGATCGCGCCCTGCGCAGGGACGAACCCGCAGATCGCGTCGATGGTGGTGGTCTTGCCGGCACCGTTCGGCCCGATGAGGCCGGTGACGGCGTGCTCCGCAATCGCGAGGTCGACATCGGCGACGGCGTGCACCCCGCCGAAGCGAACCGAGAGGCCGACGACCTCCAGCACGGCGGTCACGACCGGGTCCGCAGTCGGTGGAACCACCGCGACGCGAGGAGCGCAAGGCCGTCGGGCGCGAAGATCACGACCATCATCAGCAGCAACCCGCTGACCGCGAACTGCGTGGATGACGTCGAGCCGGTGGTGCCACCCTGCAGCTGGGTGAGGATGCCTCCGGAGGCGACGAGCCCCGCGATCAGCGCGCCGGAAATCGTCGCGATACCGCCGAGATAACAGAGGGCGAGAACCGCCAGACCGCCGATCACCATGAACTGCTGCGGCGACAGCGCGGGGAGTTCGTACGCAAGGAGCGCGCCGCCGACGCCCGCCAGCGCGGATGACATCGCGAAGGCTCCGAGCTTGGTGGCCCGCACGTCGACCCCGCTCGCGGCGGCCGCGCGTTCGTTGCTCCGCACCGCGAGCCACCGCAACCCGGTCGTGCTCCGCCGCAGGTTCGCGACACCGAGCGCGCAGAGGACGAGCGCGACGAGCACGAGCACGCCGAACTCCGGTCGGAAGTTGTCGCGGCCGTGGCCCAGGAAGCCGAGGTCGATGCCGAAGAGACGCGGGCGCGGCACGCCGGCGATCCCGTTCAGGTCGGGCGATGCGAACACGAGCTGTTCGATCGCAACGGCTGCGCCCAGCGTCGCGACTGCGAGCGTCATGCCTCGGACGCGCAACGCGGGGATGCCGACGAGTATGCCGACGACCACCGTCAGCACGATTGCGAGCAGCGGTGCCCAGGGGAACGGGACGCCGTCGACTGCGAGGCGGGCGGTGGCGAACGCGGCGAGCCCGGTGAATGCGTATTGGGCGAGCGAGATCTGGCCCAGGTACCCCGTGACCACGACGCTCGACAGTGCGACGATCGCCGCGATCATCGACACCACGATCGCCAACCGCCAGAGATCGTCGAGCGTGAAGAGCGCGACGAGCGCGACACCGCCCAGGGCGAGCGAGGTGATGACGGGCCGGAAGGGGACGGGGGCCGCCGGCGGTCGGCCTTCGACGAGTGACTCACGCATCGGGAGGCGTGCGCCGCGCACGGTGATCGCCACGATGATGACGATCACGGGCAGCGCGGCCGCCAATCCACCGCGCGGTAACCAGTCGCCGATCCACGTGGCGCGGCTCTGGAAGGTGCCGAGGGCGCTCGCCGCCATGCTGATCCCGACCGCGGAGACGAGCGTGATCGCGAAGCTGGAAAGTCCACCGAGCAGCGCGGCGGCCAGCGCGGGGACCACCAGCAGGCTGGTCTCGACGGGGTCGAGCCGGCCCGACACGCCGGCGAACAGGATCACCGCGAGACCACCGGTCACCGTGGCCAGGATCCAGTTCGCGAACCCGAGCCGGCTCGGCGAGATGCCCATGAGCGTCAGGCCCACCTCGTGCTCGGCGCCCGCACGCGTCGCGAGACCGAAGCGGGTCCGGCGGAAGACGATGAACAGCACCGCCGTGAGCAGGGTGGCCAGCCCGAGCAGGACGAACGCGTACGCCGGCACGCGAGCGCTGCCCACGTGGACGGCGTCGGTGGGGAGGAGTGCATCGAGCCGCAGGGACGCCGCGCCCCCGCCGGACTGCCCGACGCGGAGTGCCATGACCGACTGGAGGTAGAGGAACAAGCCGAGCGACGCCACGACCCGCGCCAGCGGCGGCGCGTGTCGCAGCGGCCGGAAGACGAGTCCGTACACGAGCGCGCCGAGTACGGCGGCGACGAGGATCGCGACGGTCAATGCGGTTGCGACCGTCGGCCGATCGATGACGTGGACCCGCGCCGGGAGGCCGAGGATGGGCAGGATCAGGTCGCCGCCGAGTTCGGTGCTGTGCACGGCGAAGTTCCGCATCGAGAAGTACGCGTAGGCCACGTACATGCCCATCGCAGCGTGCGCGAAGTTGAGGACGTTCGAGGCGCGGAAGGTGAGGACGAGGCCGATGGCGAGTACCGCGACGACGGCACCGGTGCCGAGTCCGGTCAGCGACTGCTGGAGGTAGGGGGTGATGGTCGGGCTCCGTGTCTCAGCGGGCGAACGCGCCGACGTCGATCCAACCGGTGAGGGCTTTGATCCCGGTGGTCTTAATCTCGCCGAGCGTCTGCTGCGGTGAGCAGAGTGCCGGGTAACCGTCGAGCTGACGACCGTCGCAGGTGTAGGCGTGACCGAAGAAACTCGGGCGGTTCCGCGCGGCACGGAACCGGCGGAGGATCGAGGTGCGGTCGACGTGGTCGGCGCCGAGGTCGCGCAGCACCGAGTACAGGTTGATCAGTGACCGGAACGAGATCGTGCCGGCGCTTTGCTCCTCGTAGCCGTACTTCGGCCCGTAGCGGGCCGCGATCTCGCGGTAGAGGACGTTGTCCGGGTTGCTCGGATCGAGTTCGGCCTCGAGATTGAAGATCGCCCCGTCGGCGGCACCGTTGACGGAGTCGATGATCTTGGGCGCCGCGCACGCGCCCGTGTACATCATGGGCACCCGCAATCCGAGCTGCTGCGCGGTGAGCATCGTCGGCTTGCAACCGCTGTCGGCGGTGAGCGCGATCACCGCGTCCGGATTCGATTGCACCGCGGTGTTGAGGGCCTGCACCATGTCGGCGTTGATCGCGGCGACGCTGACGAGCGTGACCTTCACCCCGCGACGTTCGAGGGCGCGTTGACCGAGCTTGGCGGCGTCCGTGATCGGTCCGAAGTCGGCGGCGATGATCGCGATCCGGTGGGCGTGACGTTTCTGCCAGGCGTATTGCCCTTCGCCGAGCACCGCACCCCAGATCCCGCCGCTGAACTGGAAGCTGACCTTGCTGCGAGCGGCCTCGAAGCTCACCGGGATGCCACCGACGTACGGGATGCCGTTGCGCTCGAGGGTGGTGATTCCCGTTCCCCACACGTCGATCCCGCCGACCACGGCGACGACATCCTGGGCGACCATCTGCTGGGCGCACGCTTGGGAGAGGTCGGGGCTGAACTCGGTGTTGCACGCCACCAGTTCCAGCGGGTGGCCGTCGACGCCGCCGAGTTCGGTGTTGATGAAATCGATCGCGGTGCGGTCGGCAAAGGTCAGTTCGGGGAAGGCCCCGGCGGCGCCGGTGTCCTGGTTGATCGTGCCGATCTTGATCGGCGTTCCCGTGGCGCGTGTCGCCCGCTTCGGGAAGAGGCTGCCGATGGTGGTGCCCTTCGGCGCGCAGTCGATCACCGCGGAGGTCGAGGCGCAGGCATACCGACCCGGCGCGATCGACGTGGCGCTGGTTGCGTCCTTCGGGATCGGCTCGCTGCAAGCGCTCACGATGATCAGCGCCGCGCACACGCACGCGACGCGGCGATATCCGATGGTGCGTTTCACCCGGGTCCGGTGGGTCATGCGCGCGGGTCCCGGACTGCAAGGCCGTCGACGACGGCGTCGATGACCGAGTCGAGCAGGACCCGGTCCGCCGGCGCGCCCGTTCGTGATCCGAGGCTGAGCAGGGTGGCGACGCCATGCACCGCCGACCAGATGGTGAGCGAAGCGAGCACCGGATCGGGTTCGCGGAGCCGCCCCGTGGCAGTGGCCCGCTCGACTGCCACCGAGGCGATCTGCCACGCCTTGGAGGCGAGTGGCAACTCGGGTGCGGTCGGCGTGTCGGTCCACGGCGGCCGGTAGACGAACATGACCTCGAACAGCGCGGGGTTCTCGATTGCGCATTCCACGTACGCGCGGCTCTGCGCCTTGATCTGTTCGATCGGATCGTCGAACCCAGCGGCGGACTGCTCGATCGCTTCGATCAGGTGTGCGAACTCGGCCTCCGCGATGGCGGTGACGATGGCGTCCTTGCTGTCGAAGAACCGGTAGAGCGACGGCGCGGTCACACCGAGCCGAGCGGCGAGACGCCGGAGGGAGAGTTCGGATCGGCCGTGCGCCACGATTATCGAGCGGGCCTCATCGAGGATCGCGTCGCGCGACAGTCGCGGTGCTCTCGGCGTCATGGTGGTGGCAGGCCCCCCGGCAGGTGAACGCTGTAAAGTACGGCCTCCCCGCCGTGCCGTCAACGGCTTACGGGCGTGGCTCCTTCGGGAGGCCCAGGATGCGCTCGCCGATGATGTTGCGCTGGATCTGACTCGTCCCACCGGCGATGCGCGCCCCGGGCGCGCCGAGCAGTCCGTCGACCTCGCGGCCGGCGAGCATTGCGTGGGCACCGGTGCGATCGGCCGCGAACTCGGCGGTGTCGAAATGCAGCTCGGTGGACCCGAGCTTGGCGAGTGACGAGAGCACCGAGGCGATCGGTCCCTGGCGCGCGCCCATGGCGCCGAGCGCCGACGCACGCGACCAGAGTGCGGTCAACCGCTGCCGACCGACGGCGTCGAGTTCGCCACCGAGGGCGAGCAGCGCGTCGAGCCGGCGTTGCGTTCCGGTCCCCGACCCGCCGATGTAGCCACGTTCGCTGGTGAGCGCGCCCATCGCGACGGCCCATCCCTCGCCGTCGGCACCGACGCGCGCGTCGACCGGGATCGAGACGTCGGTGAGGAACACTTCGTCGAACTCGGCGCCGCCGTTCATCTGACGGAGCGGACGCGTCTCCACGCCGGCCGCGTGCATATCGACGATGAAGAACGAGATCCCGCGGTGCGCCCCCGCACCGGGATCGGTGCGCGCCATGAGGATGCCGCGGTCGGCGATCCGCCCATTGGAGCACCACACCTTCTGGCCGTTGACGACGTAGTGGTCGCCATCGCGTTCCGCGCGGGTGGTCAACGATGCGAGGTCCGATCCGGCTCCCGGCTCGGAGAAGAGCTGGCACCAGACCTGGTCGCCGGTGACGATGCCCGGCAGATGCTCGCTGCGCTGTGCATCGGTGCCGAAGGTGAACAGTGCGCCGGCGGTGAGCACGCAACCCACCATGTTGAGGAACGGTGGTACCGATGCCTCCGCGCACGCGCCGGTCCACGCCGCGGTGTGTTCGACGGTCAAGCCGCGCCCGCCGTGTTCGACGGGCCAGTGGATACCGGCGTACCCGGCGTCGAAGATCTGCCGCTGCCACGCGCGGCCCGCGCGATCGAGGTGGGTCGGCAGGATCGGTCCGTAATCGGGCGGCGCGTCGGTGCGGTTCGTGACCAGCCACGCACGGGCATCGGCGGCGAAGGCGTCGACGGTCGGCATCTCGGTCATGGGCGCACGGTAGGCCGCCCCCCGAACTCGGTCGACCCGGCGCGTCAGAGTTCCATGCCGAGTGATTCGGCCTGATCCGCGAGCGCGAGCCAGCGCTCCTCGGACGTGTCGACTTGGGTCTGGCACGCGCCGAGCTCGGTGCCGAGCTGCGCCAACGCGCCGTGGTCGGTGCCCGCCTCGCTGAGCCGGGCCTGCACGAGGTCGCGCGCCGCGATGGCCGCGGCGAGTTCGCGATCGGCGACGTCGAGTTGGCGGCGCAGCGTGCTGGGACTCTTCTTCGATACCGGGCGCGACGGTGTGGGCGCGCGACTCGTGCTCGGGAGGGCTGCGGCGGAGGACGAACCGGCGGCCCGTTGCGCGAGCCAGCCGGCCACCCCGCCTGCGATCTCGGCCACGCGGCCGTGACCGTCGATGGCGAGAACCTCGTTCACGGTGCGGTCGAGGAACACCCGGTCGTGGCTGACGACCACCACGATGCCGGGCCAGTCGTCGAGGAACTCCTCCAACGCCCGCAGGGTGTCGAGGTCGAGGTCGTTCGTCGGCTCGTCGAGCAACAGCACATTTGGCTGCTCGATCAAGGTCAGCAACAGCTGGAGCCGGCGCCGCTCGCCGCCGGACAACGTGCCGATCGGTGCCATCTGGGTGTCGTCGTCGAACCAGAACTGGCGCATCAGCTTGCCGTCGGCGATGGACGGTGCACCCTTCTCTCCGGCGACGGCGTCACGGACGCGTTGGCGCAGATCGAGGTCGCGCCCGAGTTGGTCGTAGTAGCCGATCTTGACCGTGGCGCCGACGCGAACCGCACCCTCGGTGGGCTGGAGTCGCCCGGCCATCAGATCGAGGAGGGTGCTCTTCCCCACGCCGTTGGCACCGACCACGCCGACGCGGTCCCCGGGTTCGAACGCGTGGGTGACGGAGTCGAGCACGGTCGGGTTCTCGTCGGTGACCGCACCGCTCGCGTGCGGCCACGAGAAGCTCACCTGGTCGAGTTCGATGCCGCGTGAACCGAGCCGTGCGCTGCCGAGCGTGAGACCGATGTCGCCCTCGCGCGCTTGTGCCTGTGGACCGCGAGCAATGAGTGCCTTCGCCGAATCGACGCGGGCCTTCGGTTTGGTGGAGCGGGCGGGCGCTCCACGTCGCAGCCACGCGAGCTCGCGCCGGGCGAGGTTCTTGCGGGTCTGCTCCGCGGCCGCGGCCTGGGCCTCGCGTTCGATGCGGGCGGCGAGATACGTCGCGTAGCCGGAGCCGGCCGTCCGAGACTGCGGAACGTGGACGTAGCCCGCGCCGCGGTCGATCTCCAGGACCTTCGTGGTCACGCGGTCGAGGACGTGACGATCGTGGGTCACCAACAGCAACCCACCGGCGAACGCCGCCATCCACTCCTCGAGGTACGCGATCGCGTCGAGATCGAGATGGTTCGTGGGTTCGTCGAGGATCAGTGCATCCCACTCGCGGGCGAGGAGTGCGGCGAGCGCCACGCGCTTCTTCTGGCCACCGGAGAGTGCGTCGGTGGCCGTGTCGAGCACGCCGGACATCCCGAGCCGGTCGAGCATGGCGAGTCCCTGCCACTCGTGGGGGAGTCCGTCGCACACCACGTCGCGCACCGTCCCGGCGGGCAGGACGGGGAGTTGGGGAAGCACACCGATCCGGGCGCCTCTCCCGCGCCGCACGATCCCGGCCTCGGGTTCCCGCTCGCCGCTGAGCATCGCGAGCAGCGTGCTCTTGCCGCAGCCGTTGAGCCCGACGACCCCCATCCGATCGCCGTCGCTGAGGGTCAGCGAGAGGTCGGTGAACAACGGACGATCCGGTCGGGTCGCCCGGAGGGCCTGGGCGTCGATCAGGATCACGGCGCATCAGGCTACGGGCCGGCGGTTCGCGTCCAGCATGCGGGAGAGATCCGGTTCGCGGCCTCTGGGCAGAACAGGACTCAAGGTCGGATTCGTCCGAGCCGAAGAGGCGAGCACACCC
>JBBQXR010000150.1:0-7646 GCA_038209455.1 Acidimicrobiia bacterium | reverse complement strand
GCACTCCTGAATGGCATTCGTCCCGTTGGGCTCGCTGCCTCGCGGAGTCGGTGCGCATCGAGGGAACCACCAAGTACCGTGCCGCGGACATGAGGCTGTTCCGCTCAGACGGTGTACTGGACTCTCCGGCGCGGGTCGGTGAGGCGACGCGTCCGTTGTTGCGGGTGGCGGCGGTGCAGCATCGGTGGCATCCGGACCCCGTCGAGCATCGTGAGACGCTCCGGGAAGGGGTCGCGCTCGCAGCGGCCGAGGGTGCACAGATCGTCTGCCTCCAGGAGCTGACCCTCTCGCCCTATTTCGCGATCACCGCCGACGCGGTCGGGGTGACGCCCGAGCCGCTGCCGGGCGGTCCCACGCACGAGTTCGCCGCCGCGCTGAGCGCGGAGTTCGGCATCCCGATCCACGCGTCGCTGTACGAAGCCGCCGACGACGACGGCCTGGGCTTCAACACCGCGATCCTCGTCGGCCCGGCGGGCGACCTCCTCGCCCGCAGTCGGAAGCTGCACATCCCGATCACCGCGGGCTATCACGAGGACCGCTACTTCCGCGGTGGGGACACCGGCTATCCCGTGATCGACGTCGCGGATGCCCGGTTCGGATTTCCGACGTGTTGGGACCAGTGGTTCCCGGAGTTGGCCCGCAGCTACTCGCTCGCCGGGGCCGAGGTCCTCGTCTACCCGACGGCGATCGGTTCGGAACCGGACCACCCCGACTTCGACACCGAGCCACTCTGGGAGCACGTGATCCGCGGTAACGGCATCAGCAACGGCCTGTTCATGATCGCAGTGAATCGCATCGGCACCGAGTCCGCTCCTGACCACGAGACGACGATCACGTTCTACGGATCGTCGTTCATCTCGGATCCGTACGGCCGGGTGTTGGTCCAGGCGCCGCGTGACGAACCCGCGGTGATCGTCGCCGACCTCGACCTCGACCAGCGACGCGACTGGCTCGACCTGTTCCCGTTCCTCACCACCCGCCGCCCCGACAGTTACGAATCGCTCGTGCGCTCGCACTCCTGAATGTCATGCCCTCCGTGGGGCTCGCTGCCTGGCGGCTCGCTCCGCAGGCTCCGCTCGAGAGACACTCCGTCGGTCGGCGCACCCACGAGCGGATGACTCCTCAGTACAGATAACTGAAGCAGCGGTGGTCGAGGCGGCCGCGGGAGTACTCGGGGTAGATGCCGCCGTAGAGGTACCGGGTGCGTTCCGCCCAATCGAGCGCGGCCACGCTCGAGACGCGGTGTACCAGTTGGGTGTAACCGCCCTCGTAGAGCTGGTACTCGGCCCACACGCCCATGTACTCCTTGACCGCGCCGATCTCGACGAATGGAACGTCGCGCGATTCGGCAAACCGACGGATCCGGTTGCGATGAGTGTGGCCGGCGAAGTAGCCGACGATGTTCGGGCACCGGCCCACGACCGCGGCGAAAGCTTCGCTGCTGTCGGGGTCCACCCCGAAGTAGTCGGGCGGTCGATCGGTGGCCCGCAGGTCCCAGATCTGATGGTGTCCGAAAACGAACACAGGGCCCGACGTCGCGTGGGCAGCCGTCTCGAGCCACGCGAGTTGGTCGCGGGTGATCTGGCCGCCGGCCTCGGTCGGGCGCACGGTGTCGAGCACCGCGAGCGTCGCGTTGCCCACCTCCACCGCGTACGGAGCACCTTCCAACGCCATGGTCGGGTCGAGCATCGCGTCGTGGTTGCCACGGACGTGCCGGAGCGCGTCGCCGAACCGGCCGTAGGTGTCGAGGAAAGCGGAGTACTCCTCCTCGCTGCCCACACACGTGAGGTCACCCTTCGCCAACACCACCTCCGGACCGAGGTGGTCGATCTCGGCGACCGCGGCTCGATTCATGGTGACGGGATACGGCTCCTCGCCCGGCTGGGCCCGAACCCAGGGCCCGAGGTCGGCTTCGGGAATCGTGTGGATCATCCCGCAGACCGTCTCACCGAAGTGCACGTCGTTGACGGTGGCGAACGTGGCCAACCGTGCGCCCGTCGGACGGTCGAGCGTGCGGATCACCGCTGGCAGTTGCTCGGTGGGCGCGTGGCCTTCGATCTCGATCGCGAAGTCGGTCGCGGGTTCGAGGCCGTCGAAAGTGACGAGGTGGTGCGGACCGACGCTCGTGATTTCGCGATCACCGAACCGGGCGGTGATCGAGCGTTCCGGCGCCGAGGTGAAGAAGACGGTCACGGTGTCGGTCCCGACCGCCACGATCTCGGCTGGTTCGAGCCCGGCCGGAACCGGAGCGTCGTTCACGCGCGCGCTCGGCGACCGATCCGGCCCGAGAGTCGCCATTCGCCGCGACTCGAACCCGATCGCCGGGACGCCAACCGCGACGCAGTGACCCACCGCGACGTTTCATCGCCGGCTACGGCATCGACTGCACCGGGCGGGGTGAGCAACGTGAGCGCGGCGACGATGGCCGCGACCTCCTCGGCCGAAGCGTTCGCGTCGATCACGCGGAACCGGGGCCGGTCCTGCGCCATCAGAGCGGAACGTTCCCATGCTTGCGCGCCGGCATCTGTTCCTTCTTGGTGCGCAACATCTCGAGGGCGCCGGCCAGAACCCGGCGCGTGTCGCGCGGATCGATCACGTCGTCGACGTAGCCGCGCTCGGCCGCGTTGTAGGGGTTGGCGAACCGTTCGCGGTACTCCTCGTCCCACTGTGCCTTCCGCGCCACCGGGTCCTCGGCACTCGCGAGTTCGCGGCGAAGCAGGATGTTGGCCGCGCCGTTGGCGTCCATCACCGCGATCTCGGCCGAGGGCCAGGCGTAGGCAAGGTCGGCGCCGATCGACTTCGAGTTCATCACTACGAACGCGCCGCCGTACCCCTTGCGGGTGATGATCTGCACCCGCGGCACCGTGGCCTCGCAGTACGCGTAGAGCAACTTCGCGCCGTGGCGGATGATGCCGTCGTACTCCTGGGTCGTGCCGGGCAGGAATCCGGGCACGTCGACGAAGGTCACGAGCGGGATGTTGAACGCGTCGCACGTGCGGACGAACCGCGCCGCTTTCTCCGAGGCCTCGATGTCGAGACAGCCCGCCAACACCTGCGGCTGGTTCCCGACGATGCCGACCACATGACCGTCGACACGAGCGAAGCCGCACACGATGTTCATGGCCCACAGCGCGTTGACCTCGAAGAAGTCGCCGTCGTCGACGACCTCGGCGATGACCTTCTTCATGTCGTAGGGCTTGTTCGGCGCATCGGGGATCAGATCCATGATCCCGTCACACGCGCGGTCGGCGGTGTCCTCGGGCTCGAAGTAGGGCGCGTCTTCGAGATTGTTCGCCGGGAGGAACGACAGGAGGTAACGCACCTGCTCGAGGCACGTCACCTCGTCGTCGAATACGAAGTTGGCCACACCCGACTTCTGCGCGTGCGTCATCGCACCGCCGAGTTCCTCCTGGGTCACGTCCTCGCCGGTCGCCGCCTTCACGACGTCCGGACCAGTGATGAACATGTGCGAGGTGCCCTTCACCATGAAGATGAAGTCGGTCATGGCCGGCGAGTACACCGCGCCACCCGCGCACGGTCCGAGCACCACGCTGATCTGAGGGATCACGCCGGACGCACTCACATTGCGCTGGAAGATCTTGCCGTAGCTCGCGAGCGAGACGACACCCTCCTGAATGCGCGCGCCGGCACCGTCGTTGAGGCCGACGAACGGAGCACCGGTACTCGCCGCGAGATCCATCACCTTGTGGATCTTCTCGGCGAAGACCTCACCGAGCGCGCCGCCGAAGAGGGTGAAGTCCTGCGCGAAGAGGAAGATCTTGCGTCCGTCGACCGTGCCCCATCCGGTGACCACACCGTCGGTGAGCGGCCGGTTGTTCTCGATCCCGAAACCGTGGGCGCGGTGGCGCGCCAGCATGTCGAGTTCGTGGAAGGAGCCTGGGTCGAGCAGCAGGTCGATGCGCTCGCGGGCGGTGAGCTTGCCGCGCGAGTGCTGGCGCTCGATCGCTTCCGGCGTGGCGGCGTGCAGCGCCTCCTCGCGTCGCGAGTTCAGTTGATCGATGCGCTCCTCGATCGGATGCGCAACCGGGACGGGGGGTTCCTGTGCGGCCATAAGGCGGACACGATACGCCGTCCCGCTCACGTCACTCGGGGCCGGACCGCCTCGAGCACCTCGGGCCAGTGCGCCAGGATTCCGAGGTGGCCGGCTTCGGGCCAGATCCGGAGGGTGCCGTCCGGGATGTGGTCGGCGTAGGCCCTGGCATCGGCCTCGTTGTGCGCATCGAGCGCGGCGTGGAACACCACCGACGGGACTCGGATGTCGCCGAGAGGAAACGACCACGGCAACCACATCGCAATCAGGTCGGAGGCGATCCCGTCGGCGCCGGGGCGGAGCGCCTCGATCACCTGGGCTTCGAGCATCGGCCCGAGTTCCGCGTCGGCGCGAATACCGGCGTCCGGACCGCGGCCCCGACCGAGGAAGGAGATCGGATCCTCGAGGAACGGCGCCATGTGCCGGCCGACGGAACGGACCGAGCGGTGGGGCTCGCGCCGCGCCATCTCTGCGGTCGGCCGGCGGAAGTCGCCGAGCGCCTCCCACGCGCCCGGCACCTCGTCGAGCGGTCCCGGACACGAGACCAGTGCGAGCGCCGTGACCCGGTCGGGCTCGAGGTACGCCGTTGCGGCCGCGAACGGCCCGCCACCCGACCATCCGACGACCGCGAACCGGTCGATGCCGAGTGCGTCCATGAGCGCAAGCGCGTCGCGCGCGATACCGACGACGGTCGGCGCTTCTACCGGATCGGAGCCCCCGTAGCCGGGCCGGTCGAAGGTGATCAGCCGGACTCCCGCACACGCCGTCTCCGACGCGCGGGGACGGAACCCGCGTGATCCCGGCGCGCCGTGGAAGAGAAGGACCGGGACACCGTCGGGGTCACCGTCGAGGTAGGCGAGCGCGCGCCCGTCCGCAAGCCGGAAGGTCGGCACGGGTCGGTGTCGCTACTCCTGGACGAGTTCGATCAGCGTGCCGAATGCGCCCTTGGGGTGCACAAACGCGACCGTCGTACCCCGACTCCCCGGGCGCGGCGCCTCGTCGATCACCCGGTGGCCCGCCGCCTTGACCCGCTCGAGGGCCTCGGCACAGTTGTCGACGCGGTAGCCGATGTGGTGGAGACCTTCACCCTTGTTCGCGAGGTACTTCGCCACCGGCGACGTGTCACTCGTCGGCGTGAGCAACTGCACGTAGGAGTCGGCGACCTTCAGCAACGCCTCTTCGACCCCGTCGGACTCGACGCGTTCACGATGGTCGACGGTGCATCCGAACGTCTCCTGGTAATACGCGATGGCCGCGTCCAGGTCGGCAACGGCGATGGCCACGTGGTCGATCTCGGTGAGCTGCATCTCCGGATCGTATTAGGCGACCGACTTCATCTCCACGACGAACCACAACGCTTCGTCCGGTGCGATGTCGGGCGGGTAACCGCGGGCGCCATAGGCAAGTTCGCTGGGGATGCCCAAGAGGCGCTTGCCGCCGACCTTCATCCCGACCAGCCCTTGCGACCAGCCTGGGATCACCTGACTGAGCGGGAACGTCGCCGGCTGACCGCGTCCGTACGACGCATCGAAGATCTTGCCGGTCGAGCACGCCACACCGATGTAGTCGACCGTCACGGTCGAGGTGGCGGCGACGGTCGCTCCGGTACCAGGCGTCAGGTCCTCGACGACGAGCGCGGTCGGGGGCGGGCCGACCTTCACCGGGACCTCGGGTGCGCCGGCAGGGAGCGGGTCGGCGAGCGCCACGCACGACTTACCTTTCGCCGATGCCGCCGCAGCCGGCGTGGTGGTCGTCGACGGCCCGGTGTCCTTCGTCGAGACCTCGGCCTTCGCACCGCTGCTCCCGCACGCAGTGGCGACCACCGCCATTCCCACGAGCGCGGCGAACATACCCAGACGTTTCGACATCTCGGCAAGGTACAAGCAGAGACGCTCGATGGTGCGGCACCACCCGTCGACCGCCTGCCTTTGGCTCCTGCCCCCAGCCAACGCCGTGGCGAACTCCAGCGCGGCCGACCCACGGCCGACCCCGCGCCGGACCGAAGTGGGACATCCGGACCATTGTGGGCCTCCGGCCGGAGGCCCTACCCTGCCGGAGCCAACTGGGGGATCTCACAATGCGCGCTCGCTTCATGTTGCTCGTCGGAATCGCCGTGCTCGCGGCCGGCTGTGCCTGGCCGATGGCCGGTCAGGGCCCGAACCGTCGCGCCTGGGCCGAGCACGACACCACCATCACCCCCGCGAACGTCGGCACGCTGATGGCGGGACCGGTCGGTGCGGTGGCATCGGCGCCGGCGGAGGTCATCGGCGACGCGGACGGACTCTTCGCCCGCACCGGCTCCACGGTGACCGCCTTCGACGGCGCGACCGGCGGGACGAAATGGTCTGCGGGCGGGCTGCCCGGTGTCGGCACGCCCGGGTTGTACTCCGGCCGGGTCTTCGTCCCCGTCTCCGCCGCCCGGTGCTCCGTCGTGAAGCTCGACCGCGCGACCGGTGGCGTCATCGACTCGACCGTGCTCGGCCCGGCCCCCGGAGTAAAGGCGACGTCGACCTGTACCACCGGCGACGTCGTCATCGACGGTGACCGGATCATCGTGCCGTGGCGCCAGACCGCGTCGACCACCGCGGCCTGCGGCACCAACACGACGGTGGCGAGCGGTCTCGTCGCCTACGACCTCGGCTTCCAGCAGATCTGGCTGCACGCGACGTCGGTGACGGCCTGCGGCGTCCCGCCAGTCCCTCCGCACAACCTCCCAAGAGTCAGCCGCATCGGCGACCGCTTCGTCGCTGCGGCCACCGGGGAGACGGCCAACGTCTACGACCCCAACTGCGAGGGCTTCTGCCCGCCGGTCGCGCACGCCATCACCACGCAGGGGGTCTGGGTCGGCGCCTCGACCACGTGGACGTCACGCAACGGCACCCAACTCTGGAGCGTCGACGCGGCCACCTCGGCACTCGTGTGGCGCTCGCCGACCGACACTGCTCGGACCATCACGGCCGATCCCGCGTTCGACGCCGACAACGCATTCGCGCCCAGCGGCGCCAGCGGCTCGGCGAATCTCGCCGCGTACGCCGCCGGCGGCTGCGGTCAGGCCACGTGTGCACCGACCTGGACGGTCGCACTCCCGGCCGTGGCGGCGTTCCGACCGTCGATCGCCGGAGACGTCATCGTGATTGGCACCTCGGACAAGCACCTCGTCCTCGCGGGCCGCGCCGGCTGCGGACAGTCGTCGTGCTCACCGCTGCGGACCCTGACGCTGGCCGGCACGCCGACCGCGCCCCCGAGCATCGTCAGTGGGCGCATCGTCGTCCCCACCACCAGCGGCGTCGAGACCTTCGTCCTGCCTGCGTGACCCGGACGGTCCGCCTCAGGCGTGACGGCGGAACAACGTGATCTCGGGCAGCAGGCGCTCGCGCATCTCGGGGTTCGTCACACCGAGACCTTCCTCGGGCGCGAGACACAACACGCCGAGCTTGCCCTCGTGCATGTTGTGGTGCACCTGGTAGGCCGCTTCGCCGGTCTGGTCGAGAGTGAACACCTTCGACAACGTGGGGTGCACCTTGCCTTCGCAGATCGCCCGGTTCGCCTCCCACGCCTCGCGGTAGTTCGCGAAGTGACAGCCCTTGAGCGTCTT
>JBBQXR010000149.1:0-7660 GCA_038209455.1 Acidimicrobiia bacterium | reverse complement strand
GGAAGTTGGACACGTCCTGGAGCGCCTGCACGGCCGCGCCGATGTCCTCGTCGGCGAATCCACTCCACTTGGTCGCACAGAAGACGAACCGATGGACGTTCGCCATCGTGCGGACGTTGCCTGCGTTCACCTCACCCTGATCGCCGAGGAGACCGTGGCCGTAGATCGCACCGCGCGCAGGCGTGACCGGGTCGGTACCGGCACTCGAGACTGAGCGCGGGATGTTGCAGATGTACTGCGCGGTGAAGTCGCCGTTGCGCACTGGCAACGCGTCGGGACCCGCACCGGGTGCGTAGTTGAACGCGTTGCCCGGGGAGCCGTCACCGGTGAGGTAGTTGGGCACCGTGAACGTGCCCGTCACCCGGCGGTAGATCTGGTCGTCGACGTTGTTCTCGACGTTGGTCACTGTGAAGGCCGGGGCGCCGTTGCCGAGTCCGGCGAATGCCTCGTCCCGGATGTGGAGCATCCGACCGGCAATGTTGTTCTCGCTGGCGACCGTGAAGTCCCAGGCGAGGTCGAGGTTCGAACGGTTCACCCCGAAGCGGCCCAGTTCGTTGAAGATCTGCTCGAAGTGCGGACGGCGGGACTCGAGCGCGGGCGTGAACGTGGGCACCGCGTCGCGGTAGATCGCGAATCCGCGCTCGGCCGCGATCGCATTGCCGTTGTGATCGCGCAGGTTTCGCATTGCGATGATGAAGCGGTGACCCTCGGGCAGGTTCTTCGCGACCCGCACGATGAGTGACTGCTGATCGGCCGGGTCGGCCTGGGTATCGAGCTCCGACCAGATCGGCCACTGCTCACCGGTCGCGGCGTCGATGAGCACGATCGGTTGGTCCGGCCGGAGCGAGGCGCCGATGTTCGTGATCGGCGCGGCGCCGGTCTTGCCGAGGTCGAGTCCGGGAACGTACGTGACGATCATGGCGCCGGGACTGAACCCGTCGTTCCGGTTCCACTCGGTCGGATCGATCGCGACGTTGCTCGAGTTCGACGGCATCGACGCCCGGTTGAAGTGCACGCGTCGGCCGGTGGCGGTCGACGAATCGGCAACCGTGAAGAAGTCGTTCGGGAACGGCATGAGGCACTTCTTGGCCGCGATCGGATCGCACCGATCGGCGGTCGCGGTGTCGACCCCGGGCTCCCAGGAGATGCTGGCGTACCCGCTCTCGTGGGCGCCGGAGTCGCGCCGTTCGGCTCTCGCCTTGATCGTGACGACACCGGCGACGAGGTCGGCGGCGTGGAGTTGCAGCTTCCCACCGGTGGCATCGCGGACGAGGCGACTGGTGACGCTGGTCGTGCGCGTCGGGTCGGGCCAGCCGATGACGACCCACACCTGGAGCGACGCGGGGTCGAGATTGGTAGCGAGCCGGACGTCGACCGCGACCTCACCCGAGGCCGGGGCCTGGGTCGCGTTGGCCGGCGAGACGATGTGGACGCCAGAGGGCTTCGCGACGCCGTGCCCCGGGAACCACTGCCCGGGTACGCGGCACGCCGAGAGCACCAATGCGCCCACCACCACCAATGCCGCCCACCGGTAGACATGCTTCCGATTCATCATGAAATCTCCCCCCGAGCCGGCTCACCATACTGGTGGTCCGACGCCACTGCCATGAGCCCTTCGCCTTGTCGACAGATCCTCAGCGAGCGGTCCACTTCGGTGGTCGGCCCTCGCGGCGGGCGGTGAAGCCTTCGGAGGCGTCGGCCGTCGCGCCGACGACCCGGCGCATCGATTCGCCGAGGCGCAACGCGTCCTCCCACGGCAGGTGCGGGGCACGCGCGGCCATCTCCTTGGTGGCCCGCTGCGCGAGCGGTGCGCGGGCCGCCAACCGGGCCGCCAACTCGTGCGCGATGTCCATCAGGTCTGCGCGCGGCACCACGCGCCAGGCCAGGCCGATCTCCTTCGCCGTCGCTGCGTCGATCCGGTCGCCGGTGAGGAGCAACTCCATCGCGTTGGACCAACCGACCCGGGCCGGCAGTCGCATCGCGCCCACGATCGTCGGGACACCGAGTCCCACCTCGGGAAACCCGAACTCGGCGTCGTCGGCGGCGATCACGAAGTCGCACCGCAGCACCGACGTCAGCCCGTACCCGAGGCAGTAGCCGGGCCCTGCGGCGATCGTCGGCTTCCAGATCTCCATGCCGCTCTCGAACGAGTTGACCGTCGGGATCTCCCAGAACGAACCCGACCACTCCCCCACGGAGCCGGCACCGTCCTTCAGGTCGGCCCCGACGCAGAACGCCCGCCCCGCGCCGGTGACGATGCCGACCCACGCTTCCTCGTCGGCCCGGAATCGCTCCCACGTTGCGTTGAGATCCTGACGCAACTCCCGGTTGATCGCGTTCAGTGCGTCAGGACGGTTGTACGTGATCGTCGCGACGTGCTCGGTGCATTCGTAGAGGACGGTGTCAGCCATGTGGTCAGCTTCGCGCTGTCGGCCCGCTCATGGGCGCGGCGAACCGCGGCGGCGAGGTACGGCGTGAGTCCGTCCGCGAGGCAGCGGTGCCCCGCGCCATTGGGGTGGAACCGGTCGGTGGTGAAGAACTCCTCACCGCGCGCGCGGAACATCTCGTTGACCGGTCGGCCGGCGCCGACGTAGGCCGCGCGCGCGGCTTGGTGGGTGGCTCGACGCTTGCGGCGCTCGTACGCGGCGCCCCGCAGGCTGAGCATCGGTTTCAGGGCAGCAGGGATCCGCGGCACGATCGAGAGGTCGATCAGGCCACAGACGATGGTCTCGATCCCGGCCCGGTCCAGCGCTCCGACGACCGAACGGAAGTCCCGCTCGAACTGCACGAGCGGGGTCGAGTGGATCGCGTCGTTCGCGCCGATCGACACGACCGCGATCTGCGGGCGTGCGTCGAGGATTGCGGGAAGTTGGTGCATCAACACATCGGCGACGCGGGATCCACCCACCGCGAAGCGCGTGAGGTGCACGCGGTCGCGCAGGCGGGCGGCAGCCTGCGCCACGAAGATGTCCCGCGCCGATTCGAGTCCGGGCCCGGTGAACG
The DNA here is from genome assembly GCA_038209455.1 of Acidimicrobiia bacterium. Lineage (GTDB taxonomy): Bacteria > Actinomycetota > Acidimicrobiia > IMCC26256 > JAENVU01 > JAENVU01. The sequence continues at coordinate 4,657 of JBBQXR010000149.1, read as the reverse complement.
TGCTGTCCCCGACCACCGCGATCCGTGGGGCCGGGCGAGTGCCCACCCGGTCACGACCGCCGCCGTAGTACCCGGTCAGGTCCTGATCGTCGAACTGCGGCAGGGGCGCGTGGGCGGCGCGTTGCGCCTGCACCCATAGGCCTCCGACCATGGCCGGAACCGCGAACGCCGCCCCCCTGGCACGCATAAGACCGCTGATCGTGAACCTCTGACCACCGAGGGTCAATAGGTCGGGCGACTGCTTGATGGCTCGTTGGCTCGCACTCCTGGAGTCGTGCGTGCGCCGGAGGGTTACGGAAAGTCGGGGGGCCAGTTGTATTCGGTCCAGCCGGTGCCGATGACGCCGTCGACGGTCGTGTACCGACACATCGCACGGGGGAACCGCGTCTCGCGGCCGTCGGGTGCGACGAGCAGGATCGGCGCGTGGCCGACCGGCTCGGTCGTGAACGCGACGTCACCGATCCGCTGGCGCGCCGCGGTCGGGATCTTCTCGGCGTCGATGTCGACCGAGTTCTCGACGACGGTCGCGGGCGTGAGGATGCCGGCGGCGTCGACGGTGTATCCCGTCGCGAAGATGTCGAGGTCGGGAATGATCGATCGCGCGGCGTGCACGAACGTGCCATCGGCAAACGCACCCGAGGTCCAGTTCCACGGGAATAGCCACCAGTCGCGCACGCCCCAGGAATGGTCACGCTGGCCGCCGCAGTCGACCGCAATCGTCTCGTCGCCGATCGTCACGGTGCCGGTGACCCACGACGAGAGTTCGTAGCGCGTGGTCATCTCGTACGGGAACACCTGCGCGCGCGACGACCACGTGAGGTCGAGGGTCACCGGCACCCGCTCGCCCTCGGCGCCGTGGAACGCCTGTGCGGGATCCGGCAGGACGACTCCGGTGGCCGTGCTCGTGACTCGGAACTCCTCGAACGGCTTCGGCCACGAGACCCTGTACGCCGTTCCGTCGGCCGACATGTCGACCGCACCGTCGCCTTCGGGGCACGGCATGTCGTGTTCGACCGTCAGCACCAAGGGACGAGCCGCGCCGACCAGCGCGATCCACCACCAGGCCTTGCCGAGGTTGGGGTACAGGCCGAGGCGGACGTAGCCGCCGTAGCTGCAGTCCGACGCGGCCCAGTCGAGGTACCACGACTCGCCCCACAACTCCTCGACGCCGGGCGCGTGCCGACCTTCGTCGGCCGCGACCGGTACGAATGCGGGCTCGGTGCTCGTCATCGCAGGACTCCGTTCGGCTCAGTCGGGCGCGGGCAGCGAACTGCGGCCGCCGGTACCCCAGTACGACGCGGTCATCTGCAGACCCGGCCGACCGGACCGCGGCGACAACTCCTCCATCACCCGCTGGTACGCGGTACGCAGGATCTTCCACTCGCCGTCGCGCTTCACGTAATCGTCGTTGTAGAACGCCGCGCCGCGGATGTCGAGTTCCCACTGGGTGTCGACAACCCAGTCGTCGAGCGACCAGATGCCGGTGGCGGTGTCGGGTCCGGTGAGCGTGATCTCGGGATGGTGCGCCTTGTGCGACGAGAGGAAGGACTCGCGCCCCATCGCCTTACGGAAGAACTCGATGATCGCGTCCCGACCGTCGTACGCGTACGCTCCCGCGCTGTACGCGCAGGTGGCCTCGGGGACGAAGAGGGTCTCCATGTCGTCCCACTGCTTCAGGTCGAGGAACCGGAAGTAGCGGTACTTGACCTGCTTGATCGCCTCGATCTCGACCAGATCGTCGGGAGTCATGAGTAACGGATCTCCTTGCCTCGGGATTCGCCGTGATGCGTGACGGCATCGACGAGATCGGCGATCAACTGATCGACCACGGCCGTGTGGCCGGGCGACAACATCATGTGCAGCCCCGGAGGGTCGACGTTCCGATTCAGGTGCCACCCTCGGTCGTCCATCACATCGCCGACCGCGTAGAGGTCGACGGTGTCGGAACGCAACGCGAGGACGGGACCGATGGGATCGCCGACCAGCTCGACGCCGTCGAGCGCGTCGACCGCGGCACGCACCTTGGCCACCGTCTCCATCAGGCCACCGACGATCTCCTCGTACCCGGAGCGGCCCAGCCGGTTGAGCACCGCCCATGCGGTGGCGATCGGCGCCGCGGGTTTCGCGCCGGCGACACCGGGTGAGCCGTAGAGGCCGGACGGCCAGTCGCTGAACACGAAGTACTGGTGACCGAACCAGTCGGCGTCCCGGTGGAGAATGGTCGACGCGCCCTGGGGCGCGTAGCCGTACTTGTGCACATCGGCACTGATCTCGGTGACGCCCTCGACGCGGAAGTCCCACGGCGGCACGTCGTGGCCCAGCCCTTCGAGGAACGGGAGCACGAAACCACCGACGCACGCGTCGACGTGGCATCCGACGCCATGCTCGGCGGCGAGCCCGGCGATGTCGGCGACCGGGTCCATCACGCCGTACGGGTAATTGAACGCAGAGGCAACGACGACCGCGGTCGACGGACCGATCAGTCCGCGAATCGCGCCCGCGTCGGCCCGGAACACATCGTCGAGCGGGGCGCGGACGAGGTCCATGCCGAAGTAGTGCGCAGCCTTGGCGTAGGCGGGATGGGCCGACACCGGAGCGATGATCTCGGGTCGCTCGATGCCGCGCGCCCGTGCGCGTTCCCGGTTGACCAGCATCGACATGAGGATCGATTCGGTCCCGCCCGAGGTCATCGACCCGCCGCCGCCATCAGGAAGGTTGAGCAACCCACCGGTCATCGCGATGACTTCGCCCTCGAAGCGGGCGATCTCCGGAAACTTGAACGGGTTCAGCGCGTTGCCGAACAGGTACCGACGGTTCACCGCCGCGATGAGCTCCTCGAGATCGTGACGACCGGTCGGGTACACGAGTCCGAAGAGGCGTGCGCCGTGCACGTCCGGCTCTCGGGCCTGGCGGGCATCCACCTCGGCGAGCACCGCCGCATCCGTCATGCCCGCGGCCGGCAACCGCGTCTTGGTCGCGTCAGGAATCTCCACGCCCGTGACCGTAGTTGCCACACGACAATCGTGATCTGAAGGTCAACCACTCCCGAGCCGGAGCGCAGCGGAGGCGAGCAGATCCGGAGCGAGCCCCTCGTAACGCATGACCCTCAGGAGCGCGAGCGAAGGATCAGAAGGGGCGTCAGGAGCGTGAGCGAAGAGACCGAGGAGCAGTCCGAAATATGTCTTCGCACTCGAGGCACACGTCGGGTGGGATCACACCCAGCCGCATCAACACCGCGAAGACCTTGCAGCCGAGACACAGTCCGACGAAGGACTCGAGCGACGCCGCCACGATCAGCATCGCGAGCGTGACGAGCGCTGCACCGATCTCACCGGTGAGCACGAAGAGCGTGGCGACCGTCGAGAAGGTCAGCCCCATCGCCTGGGCGAAGCGCTTCGGCGGACCGGCCACGGGCCGCGCTGCGACCGCGAGTCGGGGTCGGACCACCTGAGTGACCAGGCGCCCGAGCGGGCTGAAGCGCGGGCCCGCCGCGACCCGGGCCGCGAATCCGAAGACCAGCGGCACGAGGATCCACCACTGCTGGGTGACCACCAGGGCCACCGCCATCACCACCACACCGGCGGCGACCAACCGGGCCGAGATCTCGTCGACCGGATTGGGGAAGGTGAAGATCCGACTCATCCCACCACGGTACGACGAGATTCCCGACCCCACAAGTCAGGTTTTGGACCCGGCATCCGCCCGAGCCGAAGCGCAGCGGAGGCGAGCAGTCCGGGAGCGAGCCCCAGAAGGGCATGACCGTCAGGAGCGCGAGCGGACGGACAGACAAGTCGGCAGACAGGGCGTTTGCATTTATCCCTTTTCGACCGACACAATGCGCCACCGAACGACACCGGGCGGGCGGAACGGTTCCAGGGGGGCTTGTGAGCGGACGGTCATCGGGCTGCGCGCCGTGAAGCTGTCCACGAAGCTCGTCTCGCTCGTCGTGACCGGTGTGGTCGCATCGCTCGCGATCGGCATTCCCGGCGCCGCCGACCGGGTCGAGCGGTCCCAGACCGCGGCGGACGTCACGGCGCAGGTCGACACCCTGCACTCCCTGGTTCGGTTCCACGAACTCGCGGAGCGAGAAGCGACGCTGAGTGCCTGGTTTGTCGCCTCGGGCGAACCCGCGGCCCGGCGCACGCTGGCTGCGGTCCGTCCCGAGGCCGATCAGGTCGCGCGGACACTCGATGCGGCAGCACGTTCCGGCGGCGGCGCGCTCGCTGTCGCAGTGCAAAGGGTGCAGCACGCGTGGACCGCGCGGCGCGAAGCGAGGACCACGATCGATCGGCGTATCGTCACCGACTCCGAGGCCGTGACTCGATTCGATCGCGTTTCGGCGTCGATCCGGCGGGCACTCGATATCGGGAGTACCGCCGATGTCGGCCCGGCCTCCGACGCGATCCGCTCGCTCGCCGCCATCGACACCCTCCGCGCCTCGGTCGCGCAGGAACAAGCAGCGATCACGGTGGCCGTCGCTCGTGCCGCGATGCCGACCGGGCTGGCCGACCGGGTCCGGGCTGCGTCCGTCGAACAGTCCGCCACTCGTTCCCGGGTGCTCGCGGCGGCCCGCGCCACCGTCGGTCCGGGCATCGACGACGAACTCGGAGCGCTGCAAGCCGCCGGCGCGTTGGTGCGCACGACTCGCGCGCCCGCA
>JBBQXR010000148.1:0-7806 GCA_038209455.1 Acidimicrobiia bacterium | reverse complement strand
CCCCTGCCCGGCGTCGATGTTCGCGCTGACGCACACGTTGGCGACGTCCTGGCCGGCCGGACCGGTGACGTGACCGGAGATGCTCGCGCCCACCGCGAGCTTCGCGTCGATGCCCGTCATCGGCGTGCCACCGGCGGGGATTGCGAGGAGGTTCGCGCTGTTGTACGACGGCTTGTCGTTCCAGAACTGCCCCGCGAACCCAGCGGTGCCGGAGAACTGCACCCGGTAGTTGCCCGGCGGCAGCGCGCTGGTCACGTAGTGACCCGCGCCGTCGGTCTGGCCCCATCCCGACGGACCCGAGCCGTCCGGGTTCACGTTCACATTCACGTTCGGGATCGGCACGTCGTTCTCGTCCGTGACCGTTCCCTGCACCTGGCTGCCGGTGTGCAACGCCGCATCGATACCGGTGGTCGTCGCCCCGGCCGTGAGCATCACGGGCGTCGAGCTGTTGAAGTCGGCCTGGTCCTGGTACCACTGCTCCACGTACCCGCCGAGCCCGCACGGCTGGAACCGGATGCGCACGTCACCCGACGGGAGCGACGCGAGCGTGTACGTGCCATCAGACGCCGTCGAGGTGTTCCCGACGCCGTTCCATCCATTGCCGGAAGGGACGTTCGCATCGACGCAGACGCCCGACAGCGGCGCGCCACCGCTCCCGGTCACCGTGCCCTGGACCGTCGCCGCCGCCTCGAGGTGCGCATCCACCCCGTCGTGCACCAGGCCGTCGGTCAGGTCGAGTACGAGCGGGTCGCCCACGTGCCAACTCGGCTCGTACTTCCACGCCTGCTGCACCCACAACGGATCGCCGCCCGCGAACTGCACCGTGTACGTCCCGGGCGCCAGAAGGCTGGTGGTGTAAGTGCCGTCGCTCGCGGTCTGCGTCCCGGTCCCCTGACCAGAGCCCACGGGATTCACATTCACCGCGACGTTGGCGATCGGCGCGCCCCCACCATCGGTGACCGTGCCGCTGACCGCAACGCCGCGATTGAGGTTGATGTCCGGGAGCGCGGTGTCGTTGCTGTCGACCACCGAGACCGTGGTCGCGCTCGATTGGTCGGTCGCCTTGTAGTACCAGCCGTCGAGGTACGCGGGCGTGGGCCGGCAGTCGGTGTACCCGACGGTGTAGTCGCCGGTGTCGAGCCCGGACAGCGTGTAGGTGCCGTCGGTATCGGTCACCTGCACATCGCCGCCGGTCACTCCGATGCAGATCCCCGCGATCGGGTCGCCGTGCTCGTCGAGCACCCGCCCCGAGATCGAGCCACTCGACGCGGCCTCGGCCGTCGAACCGGGGATTGCGAGGGCGAGAGTGGTCAGCGCCATCGCCACGACGAGGGCGAGAGCGGACACGCGCGACGCGGCGCGACTCATCGAGATCATCACTCATGGTCGACGCCTCAGCACCCGAGCTTGACGGCGCGCCGGGAGTGCACCAAAAGCGGCTATCGGTCATGTCGAACCGCCACCAGGCCGCGAACGCCGGCGTGGCGCGCCGAAACCGTTTCACTCCCTGGACGAGCACGCCAGGAGGATGCCTTCCGAGGACGACCGATTTCGACCTTTGGTCCCCGACTACGGAATGCGGATGCCCGAGATCGCACGCGCGATCACGAGGCGCTGGATCTCCGAGGTGCCTTCGAAGATCGTGTAGATCTTCGAGTCGCGGTGCCACTTCTCCACCGGGTACTCACGCACGTAGCCGTATCCGCCGAGGATCTGGATCGCCTGCTCGGTGGCCCACACCGCGACCTCGCCGGCCTTGAGCTTGGACATCGAACCTTCGCCGGCGGTGAACTCCTTGCCGTTGCGACCCATCCAGCACGCCCGGTGGACGAGCAGACGCGCCGCGTCGATCTCCATCTTCATGTCGGCGAGCTTGAACGCGATGCCCTGGTTCTCGATGATCGCCTTGCCGAACGCCTTGCGCTCCTTGGCGTAATCGAGCGAGTACTCGTACGCGGCCCGGGCGATACCGAGCGCCTGCGCACCGACGAGCGGACGGCTCGCCTCGAACGTGCTCATCGCCGCCTGCACCCGGCTGGACTGACCCTCACGGGCCCGTGCCATCCGCGCGTCGAGCTTCTCCTTGCCGCCGAGCAGACACGAGCCGGGGACGCGCACGTCGTCGAGGACGACCTCCGCGGTGTGGCTCGCCTTGATACCCATCTTCTTGAACTTCTGGCCCATGGAGAGTCCGGGCGTACCCGGCGGGACGATGAAGCTCGCCTGACCGCGACCCTTGAGCCCGGGGTCGACCGACGCCACCACCACGTGCACGTTCGGGACCTTGTCGATACCGCCGTTGGTAATCCACGTCTTGGTGCCGTTGATCACCCACTCGTCCTTGGCCTCGTCGTAGACCGCACGGGTGCGCAGGTTGGAGACGTCGGACCCAGCGTCGGGCTCGGACACGGCGAACGCGGCGATGTGGATCTTCTCGGGAGTGCCGAAGCATTGCGGGACCCACTCGGCGATCTGGTCGGGGGTGCCGCTGCCGAGGATGCCGGAGACGCCGAGCGTGGTCCCCATGATCGCGAGCGTGATGCCCGCGCAGCCCCAGGCGAGTTCTTCACTGACCAGCGCCATGGTGAGGCCGGTCGGGTCCTGGAAGAACGAGGTGAACGCCTCCCACGAGTACAGACCGATGTCGGCCGCTTCCTGGATGATCTCCCAGGGCGTCTCTTCCTTCTCGTCCCACTCCGGCGCCGCCGGTCGGATCACGTTCTCCGAGAAGTCGTGGACCCACTTCTGCATCTGCAGCTGGTCTTCGTTGAGATCGAGGCAATATTCGGCCATGGTGAGGGACTCCTCGGTTCGCCCGGACAGCAGGTCTCGGGCCCGTAAGTTACTGGTGAGTAACCACAGGATAGTCGTCGACCGGGCGCCCGCGAAATCGCAACTATCCCTGCTCAGAGCGCTGCGGATGTCACCATGTCCCCATGTTGTCGGTCCGCGGTCTCAGTGTCGAGGTAGGAGGCACGCTCCGCGTCGACAACGCGTCGTTCAGCCTGCACCCCGGAGACACCGTCGGGCTCGTCGGCCGCAACGGGGCCGGAAAGACCTCAATGCTCAAGGTCATCGCCGGTGAGGCACCCGCCGCGGCGGGCATGGTTTCCCACCCGCCGGCCGTCGGATACCTCCCCCAGAACCCGCGGCCCCGAGGGTCGGGCGTCGATTCCACCGGCCTCTCACACGTGCTCTCGGGCAAGGGCCTCGACGCGTCCGCCCTCCGGATGGAGAAGCTGCGGATCAAGGTCGAGGAGACCGGGCACGAGAAGGACGCGGCCAAGTTCGCCCGGGCCGAAGAGGAGTTCCGCGACGCCGGCGGGTACCGCGCCGAGTCCGAGGTCCGCACGATCGCGGCCGGGCTCGGCCTCGGCGACGACCGGCTCGACCTCCCCCTCAACGCCCTTTCCGGTGGCGAGCGTCGTCGGGTCGAGCTCACGCGCATTCTCTTCGCCGGCAGCGACCTCCTCCTCCTCGACGAACCCACCAACCACTTGGACAACGACGCCAAGCAGTGGCTCATGGGGTTCCTGCGCTCCTACCGCGGCGCGCTCCTCGTCATCAGTCACGACCTCGACCTGCTCGACGCGTCGATCACCCGCGTGTTGCACCTCGACGAGGGCGAGGTCATCGAGTACCGCGGCACGTACTCGCAGTACCAGGTGGCGCGCATCGCCGACGAGGAACGCCTCGCGAAACTCGCAGCACGCCAACAGGCCGAGATCGCCCGCCTCGGTCAACTCGCCGACGGCATGCGCGGCCAGACCGCGAAGCGGGCCAAGACCGCGAAGTCGATCGACACCCGCGTTGCGAGACTCGAACGCGACCAGGTCACCGGACCGAAGCGGCGCCAGAAGATCGCGGTCCGGTTCCCCGATCCGCCGCGGCCCGGGCGCGTCGTACTCGAGGTCGACGGCATCACCAAGGGCTACGGCGGTCCCGACATCTTCCAGGACGTGACGTTCGCGGTCGAGCGGGGCGAACGGCTCGTGGTCATGGGCCTCAACGGCGCGGGCAAGACCAGCCTGATGCGCATCCTCGCCGGGCAGACCGACGCCGACTCCGGCACCTGGACCTTCGGTCACGGCGTCTCCGCGGGGTACTACGCCCAGGAACACGAGGGGATCATCGCGGGCAAGACGGTGATCGAACACCTCAAGACCATCGGGCTTCCCGAGGCGCAACTCCGCACCCTGCTCGGCACCTTCGGCCTCTTCGGCGACGTCGCGTTCCAGGATGCGGGCACGCTCTCGGGCGGCGAGAAGACCAAACTCGCGCTCGCGCAGTTGGTCACCGGCCGGCACAATCTCTTACTCCTCGACGAGCCGACCAACAACCTCGACCCGCCGTCACGCGATGCGATCGGTGACGCGCTCTCCGACTGGCCCGGCGCGGTTGTGCTCGTCAGCCACGACCCCGACTTCGTCGCCCGCCTCGAACCGAGTCGCGTGTTGATGATGCCCGAAGGCGACCTCGACTACTGGTCCGAGGACATGCTCGATCTCGTCGCCCTCGCGTAACCGGCGGGAGGCTCAGGTCGTCGGGGTAGTGGGCTTCGTCACCGGCGGCGATGTGCTCGTGGTGGTCGAAGACGACGTGGTCGACGAACTCGTCGTGGACGACGACGTCGTGGAGGAAGACGTCGAACTCGTTGAACTCGACGTGGTCGACGAGCTCGACGTCGTGGCCGGGAAGGTCGTGGTCGTCGTGGTCGTCACCGCGATTTTGTCCTCGGTCGCCTTGCCGATCGCAACCCCGATGCCCGCGCCCGCGAGCAACAGGACGAACGCGATCCCCCAGACCCCGGCCGGCCTCATGCCGACGCCATGTCCATGAACGCACGCAGTTCGCGGGCGACGTCGGGTCCGCACGGCTGGTAGAGGATTTCGGTGGTGCCGGCCGCCGCGGTGGCGTCGAGGCGGGCCCGTAGGACCTCGGCCTCACCGGTCCAGGTGAAGTTGGTGAGCCCCTCACCGGAGAGCAGCGGACGGTCGCGTTCGGGCACGTTCACCAGATGATCTTCGTGCGTGGCGAGGTGTCGGCGGTGGACCGGGATGCGTTCGAGCTCGGCGCGCCACTCCGGGCCGCCGGGCAGAGCATCGACGTTGGCCGGATCCGCCTCGTACATCCCGTGGTACACGACCGTCAGCGCCGGTCCAGCGGCGAGAGACGCGCGCTCCGAGTCGGGCGACTCACCCGGGTCGAGCACCGTCCCGAAGGCGAGCAGCGCACACCACTCGAACTCCGGAAAGCTGCCGAAGATGGTCATCACACCGTCGCCGAGTTCGTGGGCCACGGCGAGCCCCTTGGGCCCGTTGGCCGCGACCAGGATCGGGACCGGCTGGAACGGGAGGTACCCCTCGGGCGGGATGAGCTTGGTGACCTTGCCCTCGACGATCATCTCCTGCCCCGCGAGCAGCCCCTTCACCTGCGCGATGTAGGTGCGGGTCTCGGCCCACGTGAGCGGGCGTTGTCCCATCGTCATGCGCGCGGTGAAGCCGGTGCCGATCGCGACCGCGAGCCGGCCTGGCGCGAGCGCGTCGACCGTGGCGATCGCGGCCGCCTGAGCGACGGGATGGCGCAGGTTCGGGACGAGCACTGCGGGGCCGATCCCGATCCTCTCGGTGTGATCAGCGATGCGAGCGAGGTGGACCCAGATGTCGCCGTAGAGCGCGGGCGAGTCGTAGAGCCAGATCCGCTCGTAGCCGAGCGACTCGGCGAGCTGCGCGTGCGCGACCACGTCCGGACCGGGCGGGAAGGCACACGAGATCTGCATGGGTGGACTCAACGCTGCTCCTTCGTCGGGCTCATGCCGGTCTACCGAACAACTCGGGGTGGCGGTGCGTGCCGCTCGGCAAGGTAGATCGGATCTGCTGTTGGCGGTCGCCATCCAGTTCGGCGGTGATCCAGCAATCGCGATCGGGTGCCGTCGCGAGGACGACGCCCCACGGATCGACGATCATCGAACGCCCGTGCCAGTGGAGCTTCTCGGTGCTGCTCCCCCGCTGGTTCGGCGCGATCACGTACACCTGGTTCTCGATGGCACGCGCCCGCAATAACGGTTCCCAGTGGTCCTTCCCGGTCGCTGCAGTGAACGCGGAGGGCAACACGACGGTGTCAGCACCGCGGTCGAGGTGGGCGCGGAACAACTCGGGGAAGCGCAGGTCGTAACAGGTGGCCATGCCGATCCGCCGCCCGCCGGCATCGGCCACCACCACCTCGTTGCCTGCGGTGATCGTGGCGCTCTCGCGGTGGACCGCACCCGGCACGTCGACGTCGAAGAGATGGATCTTGCGGTAGGTGGCGACGATCTCGCCGGCGGCGCCGATGAGGCACGAGGTGTTATGGAAGTGCTCGCCGTCGCGCGCGCTGCGCTCCACGATGCTGCCGGCGAGCATCACGATGCCGAGTTGCTGCGCGGTTTCGCGTGCCCACGTCAGCGACGGTCCGTCGAGCGCCTCGGCACCCTCGCGGAGTTCCTTCCCACTCCCCCAGAGATTGAAGAGTTCGGGGAGGGCGACCAGTGCGGCTCCGGCGTCGACCGCTCCCGCGATCAGCTCGGCTGCGAGCGCCAGATTGCGTTCCTTGTCCGGCGTCGAGCACATCTGCACCGCGGCCGCTCGCATACGCATCCGACCCTACTGGCGGGGCGGTCAGGCGACGACTCCTGAATGGGTTCTCGTGACCTGCCCTCGTTGCAGTAATCGGTGGCCTACCGGTGGATCTCGACGGAGACGTGGTTCAGCCTGTTCTTCATCCCATCGCCGGCATGCGTCAGCTCGCTGCTGTGACACCAACACTCCGCGTTTTGCAATTCCGGCTTAGCTCTACGCGCGTATACCTAACCCGAATCTCGGAAACGGGCACACCATCAAAAACCGTCGGCACATCCGAGTGCGACCGCGCGCAGGCTCGTCACTCGACGCGAATCAACCCGGCGGCGCGAGGCAGGGGTTGCCGCCGCAGGTGTCGATCAGTACTCCGTTGTACTGAAGGAAGTTCGACTTCTGTAGTTGCGCGGCCGGCGTGCGCCGCGGGTTCTCGTGCGGGTCGCTGCCGTAGGCCGGTTCGGTCGGTGCGATGTTGCCGAGCGGCGGCGCCGGATTGCCGCTGTCCCAGTAGACGATCGCCGACCCGTTCCAGGGCAGGAACGAAACCGGGGTGATGCCCCAGAACGGAGCGACGTCCGGACTCCGACCCGGCGCGAGACCCGGCAGCAGCACTCGGGCTCCGATCGTCCGGGCTTCCACCTCGGCGGTCACGTTCGCCACCTGGTGGTCACCGAACGCGGGCTGCATCAGCACCTGGTGACGTGGGGTGTGCGGGTACGGGTCGTCGGTCATGTGTTCGGCGTAGCCGTTGGCCTCGGAGCGGTCCCACAACATCTGCACCACCGAGAACCACAGGACGCGATCGAACTCGTCGGGATAGGCCGGGTCGAGGATCGCCTTGTAGGTGTCGAAGTCGGAACTGCGTTGGAGCAAGGTCGAGTAGTTCATGCCCGGGACACCGAGCACCGACCGGGTCCAGTCGGTGGCGAGCGCGGTGAGCGCGCCGCCGAGGATCCCTCCCTGACTGTTGCCGTCGTAGAACACGCTGCCGTCGAGGACCGGCGTCGAGTTCGCGCCGAGTCGGAACGCCGCGTTCGACGCGAAGCCCGCCGGGTTCTTCACCAGCCGCGCCAGGAACAGCTGGTTCAGGAAACCCTGTTGGGTACGGTCGGCCACCTTCGGGAAGTTGGACACATCCTGGAGCGTCTGTGCGGCGATGCCGATGTCCTCGTCGGCGAAGCCGCTCCACTTG
>JBBQXR010000147.1:0-7815 GCA_038209455.1 Acidimicrobiia bacterium | reverse complement strand
GACTGCCCTCGAGGACGATCCCACTTCCCAACTGGATGTGCGTGGCACGATAACAAACTCATGAGCAGCCTCTGGACTCCATACGGTGAACAACCCATCGAACCCGAACGGCCGGGTGACCTCGGCGGACCCCTCGGAGGGGGCCAAACCGGCGGCGGGCCGGGCGATTCGGGTGGTCAGGACCCCTACGGTGGTGCTGAAGAAGAGATCGATCCCGAGCAGATGCGGGAGATGCTCGCCCGGCTGGCCGCCACGCCGGTCGAGGCGATCGTGACCCAGTTCGTGGTGCAACTCCAAGAAATCGCGGTCCTGCACCTCGGGATCTCGCAGGAACGCCCGGAGTCGCTCCACCAGGCCGCGCTCGCGATCGACGCGTTCGGTGCTCTCGTCGAAGGCCTCGGGTCACGCCTCGAACCCAACGCCGACGCGCTGGCCCAGGTCCTCGCCCAACTCCGGCTGGCGTTCGTCGAAGTGTCGGGACAGGGCGAAATCGCGGGCGACGTCGCGGAGCCGCCACCGGGCGCATGATCCGCTCGTTCCGGATCGCGGCCGGCACCCTGCTGCTGGTTCTCGTCGCCGGCGGCATCATCGCGGCGTCGGTGTTGATCCCGAAGAAGGCATTCACCGTGCCGCGGGTCGCCGTCGACGGCACGCTCGATCCGGACGGCACGCTGCACCTGGTGGAACACATCACGTACGACTTCACCGGTCAGTTCCACTTCGGGACCCGACCGATCCCGGTCGGCAGCTACCAGATCACGGACATGACGGTGACCGAAGGCGGTCGCCCGCTCCCGAACACCGGGGCGCCGTACAACCTCACGTGGTACTTCACGGCGGAGGACGAGACCCGGACGTTCGCCATCGCCTACACAGTCCGGGGCGCGACGGCCGCCGGCGCGGACGTCGCCGAGCTGTACTGGAAGTGGGTCGGCGAGGACCACCCCACCATCGGACTCGTGACCGCGAACCTCCACGTGCCACCGGGTACCGGACGGCTGCGCGCCTGGGGTCATGGACCGCTCCAGGGCGCGGTCCATGTGGGCACCGACTCCGTCACGTTCCGCGCGCCCGCCGTCCCCCGCGGCACGTTCGTCGAGGGGCGGGTCGCGATTCCCGTTGCCCGCATGCCCGGGCTACCCCCGTCGACCGAAGCGCGTCTCCCGCGGATCTTGGCCGAGGAGTCGTCGTTCATCCGCGCCACCAAGGACGCCCGGGCCCGCGCCGCCGAGGCTGCGCAACGCGAACGGGACGCACGCGCCGCGCTGAGCTGGGGCGCGCCCGTCGTCGTCCTCGCCGGGATCCTCGGGTTCCTCTGGCTGTGGAAGCGGTACGGGAAGGAACCGGCGCCGATCACTCCGGTCGGCGAGTACTTCCGCGACTTGCCCGACGATCCGCCCGCGGTCGTGGAGGGCCTGGTGCACTGGGGCACGATCTCGGCGACCGCGTTCTCCGCGACGGTGCTCGATCTCGCGCAGCGGGGCTTCCTGACCGTCACCGAGACCCGGGTCGACCGCGCGCTGCTCCCCGACCGAACTGATTACGAGCTCACTGCGACCGAGAAGGACCGCGGGGAACTGAAGGCGTTCGAACGGACCGCGCTCGAACAGGTCTTCGCCGGTGGATCGCCGGTGCTGCAATCCGAGATCGCGAAGTACGCCCGCGCCCATCAGTCCGAGGCGCAAGGCCGGTGGAACTCGTTCAAGGCCGATGCGGCAACGAGCCTGCGCAGCCGCAAGTACATCAACGGGCATCGGTCGAAGCCGTTCCTCCTCAACATCGCCAGCGCACTCGTCGTCGGTGTCGTGGGCGTCGGCACGCTCGGACTCCACCTCTGGGTCGTCGGCGGGATCGCGGTGGCGTGGGCGGTCGCGCAACTGGCGCTCACTCCCCTGTTGCGCCAGCGCAGTCCCCTCGGCAATCAGCGGTTCCTCGAATGGCAGGGCGTGCGCAACTACCTACGTGACTTCTCCCAACTCGCCGACGCGCCCGTCGGGCACCTCGTGCTGTGGGAGCGTTACCTCGTCTACGCGACCGCGCTCGGCGTGAGCGAGCAACTCGCCCAGGGGCTCGCGGCGCGTATCCCGCCCGAGGAGCAGACCCAGTTCGCACCGTGGTACATCGGCCACACGCCCGGCTCGGCATCGTTCGGATCGATCGGCGACTTCTCGGCCGGTCTCGCCGGGTCCACCGCTTCGTTCACACCGCCGAGTAGTTCGGGTGGTGGCGGTGGCTTCTCCGGTGGTGGGGGTGGAGGCGGTGGAGGTGGCGGTATCGGCGCCGGGTAGACCCCTCCGTTACCGGGTGCCCATGGTCGCGAGAAGCGCAGGAGCGAGTTCGGCCACGGGAACGGGCGGACCGGATGCAACGACCGAGAGGTTGATGTTGTAGAGCGCAGCTGCGTTGCCGCCGAGGATGCGCGTTTTGGCGGCGTCGGTCAGCGCGGGATAGCCGAACTCCTCCTGCATGCGTTCCGGGATGGTGAACGCCCGGAACGCGTCGATCAGCGGCTGGGGTGACCCGTACCAGGTGCTGTCGGTCCCCCACAGGATGCGTTCGGAGCCGAAGTGCGCGAGCAGCTTGCCGAGGACGTGGGCGGCTTCGACCGGTCGGCGCAGCATCAGGAACCAGGTGCTCCCCAACTCCGCGTACACGTTGCTGCCGCCGGGTGAACCCGGCGCGCCGATGCCGTGCGCGGCGCACGACGCGATGAGACGATCGACGCCGCTTGGCGTCACCGGATCGAACGCAGCTTCCTGACCATCGGGATTGCGTTCGTAGCCGGAGTGGTACACGACGAACGCGATTTCCGGAAAGGTCGCCGCCGCCGGGCCGATGTCGCGCGGGGACGCAGCCGCGACCGATGCATTCGGGATCGGACCGCCCAGGCCTTTGTGCGCGCACACGATCCGCGGACCCACCTCCTGCACGCGTTCGAGGAACGGGAGACCGATCTCGGCGTCATCGAGGAACCAACCGCCGGTGGGCGACGCGGCCGTCGGTGGACCGGCGAGCGTGTACACCTTCCACGCCGACAGTCGCAGCACTGCGCCCCACTCCACCATCCGGTCCCATTCTCCCGGCCCCAGATTGGGATGCACGATCGTGTGAGTGAGCACACGGCCGGTCCCGGCGTACCGGTCGGTGACATCGCGCACCGCAGCGATCTGCGCGTTCTCGAGGACGTTCTCCCCCGTCGGACCGGGCGTCGAGGTGAGGAGCGCGACCGCCGTCTCGCTCGACCCGAAGACCAACGTGGCCCACGCCGCGGCGTCGATCACCCGCGGGTCCACACCTTCATGCCAACGTTCCGGGTCCACGAGTTGGAGGAACCCGGCCAACGCCGCCGCGTGTGGCCCCACCCACAAGGCCGAGTCGACCAAATGGGTCTGAAGATCTACTACTGCCATTTCGGGTCGTCCGCTCGCGCTCGTCATCTCGGCCCGTACGCTCGTGCTCCTGAATGTCATGCGTGACGTGGGCTCGCTTCCGGGCTGCTCGCCTCCGCTCGTTCCTCGCTCCGGCTCGGGAGCAGCTTCAGCGTGGAGCGGGTCTTGAGGGCTCCCACCGAAGGTGGGGCCTACCTCGTCACGGAGATCGGCGTGGACGGCGTAGAAGGTCTCGCCGTGCTCGGCGTTGAGGGCGGTGAGGGCGAGGGCGGTGGCGCGGCGGTCGTGGGCGAAGACGGCCGGATCGGCGCCGGCCGCGCGGGCGAGGTCGGGCAGGGCGTGGGCGGTGGCGGCGATCGCGCGGGTCAGGGCCGCGTGTGGTGCGACGGGCGCGAACTCGTCGGTGTGGAGGGCGCGCAGCAGCGGGGGCAGGAGCGGCGCACGCACGGGATCAGACCTGGAGCCGCCACGCGTCGCCGTCGGCCACCACGTGACCGGCGCCCGCGCCACCGAAGTGTGTGCCGATGACCAGCACGTCCGTGTCGGCATACCGGGCCAGGAACTCGCGCCGCGTCGCCTGGGCGTGGGCCGCATCCGAATCGAAGTTGCTCGCGAAATGCGGTTCGCAACACTGAATCGGATGGTGCATCACGTCACCGGTGATCACGGCCTCGGCACCGTTCGAGGTGATGTGCACACTCTGGTGGCCCGGTGAATGGCCTGGCGTCGCCTCGAGGACCACATCGCCGGTGACGCGATGCCCGAACTCGACGAGGTCGACGAGGCCGGCCTCGATCACGGGCCGCACGGAGTCGCCGTACACGTCGCCGTCCTCGTGGATGCCGTACGCATCCCAGTGTTCGGACTCGACCCGGCCGATCAGGTACCGCGCGTTCGGGAACGTGGGTACCCATTCCCCATCGACGAGCATCGTGTTCCATCCCACGTGGTCGACGTGGAGATGGGTGCAGATCACGGCGTCGAACGACTGGCGCGGGAACCCCGCGGCTTCCAGGCCGGCGAGGAAGGGTGTCTCCAGATGGTCGAAGAAGACGTTGGTGCGGGGCTTGTCGTTGCCGAGGCAGGTGTCGATCGCGATCCGCTTCCCCTCGGACTCCACCACGAGCAGTTGGATCCGGAGCACCACCAGACCGTCGGCAGTGGCGAAGTCCGGCACCAACCAGGGGTGGGCCTGTACCGAGGCGACGTCGGCCGACGGGATCATCAGCTCACCCGGGATCGGCGCCTCGATCTCGACGACGCTCGTGACGCGCACGTCCCCGACCTGCCAGGTGTTCACGTCATCTCCCCTCTTGGCCCTGCGGGCCGGGCCGGTCGGGCCTCGCTCGCCGAGAGCAACGCGGGTACGACCTGTCCGACGGCTCGCTCATGTGACCTTCTCGATACGGGCCGCTTCCCAGTCGCCGCGGCGCCCGGGAACGACCTCGAACTCGACCGCGGCACCGACGCGCACGGCACGAGTGCCGTCGGCGATCTGGGTGCAGTGGAACGCGTAGCGATCGTCACCGGCCTCGACGACCCCGACGCCGCGCGGCTCGGAGAACTCCACGACGATCCCGGTGGTCACGTCAGTGGACGATCTTCGCGATCGGCAGCTCGATGATGCCGGTGGCACCCGCGTCCTTGAGGGCCGGGATCAGGATGTTGATCTCGGACTTCGCCACGACCGCTTCCACGGCGTACGCGTCCTCCCCGTGCAGCTTCGACACGGTCGGCGACTTGAGCGCGGGCAGGATGTCGATGACCTGCTGGAGGTTCGCGTCGTCCACGTTGAGCTTCACGAGCACGCGTCCACGCGCTTCGAGCGCACCGGTGAGCAGCGTCATCAGCTGTTCCATCGCCCGGCGCTTCTCGGGGTCGGCGTACGCAGTGGGGTTGGCGATCAGCTCCGTGTACGACACGACGATGGTCTCGATCACCTTGAGGCCGGCGGCACGCAATGCGCGCCCGGTCTCGGTGATCTCCACGACGGCATCGGCGATCTCGGGGATCTTGGCCTCGGTCGCACCGTAGGAAAGGGTGATGTCCGCGTCGACGCCGTGCTCATCGAAGAACCGACGGGTCAACTCCGGGTACTCGGTCTGCACGCGCACCCCGGCGGGGAGGTCGTTCACCGACGCCACCTCGGAGTCACCGGCCACGGCGAGCACCATACGGATCGGGCGCGCCGTCGCTTTCGAGTAGTGCAACTCAGTGAGCGTGACCACCTCCGCGCTCGTCTCCTCGACCCAGTCGCGTCCGGTGATGCCGAGGTCGAACATCCCGTTGGCGACGTACCGCGGGATCTCCTGCGGTCGCAACACCATCACCTCGTTGACCCGTGGGTCGTCGATGAACCCCCGATAGTCGACGTCCGAGTTACGGCCGACGGCGAGATCGGCGTCCTCGAAGAGTTGGAACGTGGCCCGTTCGAGTGAGCCCTTGGGCAAGACGATGCGCAACATGTGAGGGAGTTTCTAGTCGCGGACGGGTGGGATCGATCGCAGGATTGCCACCATCTCGAGCGCGGTCGCGGCGGCTTCCTCGCCTTTGTGCCCTTCGGAGCCGCCGATGCGGTCGACGGCCTGGGCGTGGGTGTTGGTGGTCAGGATCCCGAACACCACGGGGACGCCCGTCGCGAGCGCCACCTCCTGGAGTCCTCTCGCCGCTTCTCCGGCCACGTATTCGAAGTGCGGTGTGTCGCCCCGGATGACCGCGCCCAGGCAGACGACGCCGTCGACGGTTCCCGAACGGGCGAGTTGCTGGGCCACCAACGGCAACTCGAAGGCCCCGGGTACCCGAACGACGGCGACCGCATCGTCGGCGACACCCTGCTGCGCGAACGTCCGCAGCACACCGTCGAGCAAGGGTTCGGTGATGTCCTCGTTGAAGCGGGCGACCACTACGCCGAAGCGCATGCCTGCGCCGTCGATCGCGTCGGCGGCCGCTGCGTACTCACCCATGCGTCTTCTCCCATGTCCGGCGATCCAAGCGGTACAGCACGTGAGGCACGTCTGCGTGCACGACCTCGCAGTCGTACACGAACCCGATCTTCTCCATCACGCCTCGCGACGCGAGGTTGTGCGGTTGCGTGAAGCTCACGATCTCGTCGAGACCGAGCGCATCGAATCCGATGCCGGTCGCAGCGGCGCCGGCCTCGCGTGCGAGGCCCTGGCGCCACCGGTCGGCCACGATTGTCCATCCGACTTCGACGCTCGGCGCGCCACCCGTCTCGGTCGTGTGCAACATCGTCCAACCGACCGGAGCCCCGGTGATCCGTTCGGACACGATCCACAGCCCGTATCCGTGATCGTCCCAGTGCCTCCGCCAGCGCTCGACGTCGTCGTGGACACGCGCGACGTCGCGCGGACCGCCGAGCGTCGCCGTCACTCGGTCGTCGGTGAAGATCGCCCGCACGAACTGCTCGTGTTCGGGGGTCACGCGAGCCGCATCCAATCGCGGCGTCGTGAACGACTCGGGCGCGGGCACTAGGCCGTGGTCTCCGCGCCGGACTCGTTGACGTCGTCGAGACCGAGGAGGTGACCCATCTTCTCCTGCTTGGTACGCAGGTAGGCGATGTTCTCCGCGTTGGGGGCTATCGAGAGCGGCACCCGCTCGACGATCTCGAGGCCGAAGCCCTCGAGGCCGCCGTACTTCGCCGGGTTGTTGGTCATGACCCGCATGGTGGTGATGCCGAGGTCGACCAGGATCTGCGATCCGATGCCGTACTCACGCGAATCGTTGGGGAAGCCGAGTTCCTCGTTGGCCTGGACGGTGTCCCGGCCCTGGTCCTGGAGCGTGTAGGCCCGCAGCTTGTGCCCGAGCCCGATGCCCCGGCCCTCGTGCCCGCGCAGGTAGACGACCACGCCGCGGCCCTCGCCCGCGATCTGGGCGAGGGCGCCGTCGAGTTGCAGGCCGCAGTCGCAGCGCATCGAGCCGAAGACGTCGCCGGTGAGGCACTCGCTGTGCACCCGGACCAACACGTTGTCCTCACCCGCGACGTCGCCGCAGACGAAGGCCATGTGCTCCACCCCGTCGAGCAGGCTCTCGAACACCACCGCGGTGAACTCGCCGTGCCGGGTCGGGATGCGTGCTTCGCTCACCCGCCGCACCAACTTCTCGCGGTGCCGGCGGAAGCGAATGAGATCCGCGATCGAGATCACCTGCAACCCGTGCTCGGCTGCGAACACCTCGAGCTGGGGCAGACGCGCCATCGTGCCGTCGTCGTTCACCACCTCGGCGAGCACCCCGGCCTCGGCGAGCCCGGCCATGCGGGCGAGGTCGACCGCGGCCTCGGTGTGGCCGGCACGCTTCAGCACGCCGCCCTCGCGGTAGCGCAGGGGGAAGATGTGCCCGGGGCGGGCGAAGTCGTCGGCGCGGGCGTCGGCCGAGATCAGCCGCTGCACGGTGGCGGCGCGATCGGCCG
>JBBQXR010000146.1:0-7887 GCA_038209455.1 Acidimicrobiia bacterium | reverse complement strand
ACCTCGGCGTCTCGGTGCGCCTCGGGCCACCGTCCTCGCCGGGCCAACGACTCGGCCAATAGCCCGCGTCGGTGTCGGTGGTCGATGCGCCCTGGTCGTTCACACCCGGATCCTCGCAGACGCGACCGACCATCTCCGCTCGACCGCGAGTCGAGCGCGCGGGATCGTTGCCCGGCGCGACGCGTGATGGTTGACTGAGCGGCCGCAGCAGGAGGAGACGACATGGTGCAGGCGACGCGTCGTCGACGGAGCGGGACGAAGTTCGGCCCGGCCGTGGTCGTGGTCGCAACCTGGTTCGCGCTGGTCGGGGCATCGATGCCCGCGCCGGTCGCGTTCCAGACCTTCCCGTCGCCACTGTCACCGCGCGCGGGGGAGGCCGGAGTCCTCAGCATCGACCTCGGCGACCGCTATACGTATTCGAGTTCCTCGGGCGCGCTGCGAGCCGCCGCGCTCGATGCGAACCAGTCGAGCAATCTGCGCGCGGTCGTCTGGCCGTCCTCCGCGGTTCCGACGGCGGACGCGCAGAGTTGCGCCACCTGGCGACACGAGTCGCACTGGTCCGACCAGGAAGGTGCGGCGCTGCGAGTCCGGCGCGACGGTGCCGGTGCGATCCACGGTGTGACGGTGACCAAGAACATCTGGGACGGCGCGACCTGGCTGTTCAATGTCCACGAGTGGAACAGCAGCCAGACGCCCGCGTTCCATCAGTTGGGCGCGGTGGACCTGAGTGGCGTGTTCCGGGATGCGAACGGCACCCCGGTTCCGTTGCCGTGGCGTATGTGCGCACGGGTCTTGGGTACCGCAGTGCAGGTGAAGGCGTGGCCGCTCACCCACGCCGAACCGAGTTGGGGCGACCCGCGCTACGGCGGTTCGGTCGAGTTGGATCGGGAAGCGAGGACGTCGGGCATGGCCGGTTGGTACCTCGGCCACCTCCGGGCCCGGGACACGGTCGACCTCACCGACCTCGGGCTCTGGACCTTCGGCTCGACATGGTCGGGGCTCAGCGGGATCGGTGCGGCCGTTCGGTCCGCACCGCATGCGTCGAGCATTGGACGGGGCCCGTCGGCTTCGATCACGCGCCGCTGAACTCGGCGGGCGGGGGGTCGTAGCGCAACTGGCGAGCCCCCGTCACCCGCGGCAGGTCGAGCGGGCTCAACGGCATCGGAGGCGCCGCGCAGACCGCGGGGATCGCATTGACGATGCGGTTCGCGGCACTGGCGTTCCCACCGCCGGCCGCGCCCGGTTCGCCCGCTTCGGTTCCGTGCACGGTGACGGTCAGGTTCGGATGACCGGTGAGCACCACGCGGTGCTCACCGCCCGGCGAACTCGACACTGGCCAGTCGGGCGCGCACGCATCGTCGATTCGGGTCACGTGCTCGACGACGAGTGGTGTGTGTCGACCGACGTTCCCGCGGACCTCGAAGCGGAACGCTCCCTGAGTTCCCGCTTCGAACACTCCCATCCCGGGTACGTCGATGGCCCGGGTCAGCGGCCGGCGTTCGACGAACGTGGTCACGGAGTCGAGCGGCACCTCGAGCATGTCGGCGAGGACGCGCAGCATCGGGGCCCACACCATCTGCAACGAGAAGTCGAGGAGCATCAATGGCAGCTCGTCCATCGAGCCCCCGAAGCCGATGACGTCGCGCACCACCGCGGGCTGGTCGTAGAGCGCGTAGTTGAACAGTTCCTGGGCGCGGATCTCGGTGATGCCGGCGCCGACGCCGCTGAGGAGGCCCGGCAGGATGTCGAGGGCCCAGCCCGGGTCGATCCCCGAGATGAAGACCGACGCATTCCCGCGCGCACACGCAGGCTTGACGACGTCGAGCAACTCGCGTGGTGCGCTGGCCGGGTGGAGCAACGGATAGAACGCAGTGGAGACGACGTTGTGTCCCGCGTCGAGGCAGCGCACGAGGTCGGCCAACGCATCGTCGGGCCGCGTGTCGCCGGTTGCGGTGTAGACGACGGCGTCGACATCACGCAGGGCTGTATCCACGTCGGTGGTGGCGGTGACGCCCAGGGGCCCGATCCCTGCGAGGTCGCCCGCGTCTCGTCCGACCTTGGCGGGATCGGCGACGATCGCACCGGCCAGTTCCAGGTCCCGATGGGCAGCGACCGCACGGATTGCCGGCCGGCCGACATTGCCGGTGCCCCAGACCGCTACTCGATACGTCATGGTTCGCCCCTTTTCGTCCGACGGCGTGTAACACACCGTTCATAAACCTGATGGGTTCTCGAAACAGTCCATCCATACGTTGACGCCCGGCGCAACGGAGCGTCACGAGCACCTGTCCAGTTTCGGTCGAGCAGAAGGAAACTCATGTTGCGTCCACTCTTCGTCGCACTCATTGTGGCGGCGATCCTGACTCCGGTGGTGTTCCGGCGGCAGCGACGGAAGGCCGGCCTCCGCGCCGGCGCCTTGACGCCCCGGTTCCGTCGGCGCCTGTTTGTGACCATGGGAGTGTCGGCTGTCCTCCTCGTGGTGGGGGTGAGCGGCATGGCCTTTGCCGACAACGGCGACCCGAGTGGCGCCAAGACCGGTGTCTCGGACGCCCAGGTGCACACGGTCCTTCCGAAGGACACGGCCAAGAATGATCAGGTCAAGGTGCTCTCGACCCAACAGGCGAAGGACCACCTCGCGATCAACTACTCGTGGCTGATGGTCGGTGGCGTGCTCGTCCTGTTCATGCAGGCCGGGTTCGCGCTGGTCGAGACCGGATTCACCCGGGCCAAGAACGCTTCGCACACGATGATGATGAACCTCGTCATCTTCGCTCTCGGCGTCGTCGGCTGGTTCGTGTGCGGGTATGCGTTGATGTTCGGTTCGGTCGCCAATCCGGGGCTGGGGATCACTGCACTTGCGAGCGGCGCCCACGTGGGCGGCTGGCAGGTGATCTCGCACTCCGGGTTCTTCCTGGCGGGTCACGCCTACGACGTCGGGATCGCCGGGTTCTTCTTCTTCCAACTCGTGTTCATGGACGCCACCGCCACCATTCCGACCGGCGCCATGGCCGAGCGCTTCAACTTCAAGGGCTTCGTCTGGTGGGGTCTGTTCGCCTCCATGATCCTGTACCCGGTGTACGGCAACTGGGTGTGGGGCGGCGGTTTCCTTTCACAACTCGGCACGATGGGCCCGAAATGGGGTCACGGTGCGCTCGACTTCGCCGGCTCTGGCGTGGTGCACGCGATGGGTGGTGTCGCTGCTTTCTGGGGCGCCAAGATCCTCGGCGCCCGCATCGGCAAGTTCGACAAGGACGGCACCCCGCGTGCGATCCCGGGTCACCACCTCCCGATGGCGTTTCTCGGCACCATGGTGCTGCTCGTCGGCTGGATGGGTTTCAACGGCGCATCGACGTTCGCGGCAACCGATTTTCGTTTCATGATCGTCATCGTCAACACGGTCCTGGCTGCGGCCTTCGGGTGCCTCACGACGATGTTCGTCATGTGGAAGAAGTACGGCAAGCCTGATCCGTCGATGACCTGTAACGGTCTGCTCGCGGGTCTCGTCGCCATCACCGCGCCGTGCGCGTTCGTGGCTCCGTGGGCGGCGGCCGTGATCGGTGTCGTCGCCGGCGTGCTCGTGGTTGCGGCAGTGGTGTTCGTGGAGCACAAGGCCAAGGTCGACGACCCGGTGGGCGCGGTCGCCGTGCACGGTGCCAACGGACTGTGGGGCATGATCGCCCTCGGATTGTTCGCCGACGGCAAGTACGGCGACGGTTTCAACGGTGTGGCCGGCGGTGTGAAGGGCCTCTTCTACGGCGATGCCGGTCAGTTGTGGGCGCAGATCACCTCGGCGATCGTGCTGGTCGCGTGGTGCTCGCTGGCTTGCATTCTCTTCTTCACCATCCTGAAGCGGGCGGGTGTGCTCCGTTCGACCGCAGCCGCCGAGATCGCCGGGCTCGACATGCCGGAGATGGGTGCGCTCGCCTACCCCGACTTCCTCGAGGCCCAGGGTGCGGTGTTCTACACCTCGGACGGCGGCGTGGCCGTCGATCTCCAACCGGCAGACGCGAAGAGTCTGCGTGAAGAAGTGGGAGCGTCATGAAGCGGATCGAAGCGATCATCCGATCGGAGCGGTTGGGCGAGGTCGCGGCCCTGCTCGCCAGTTCCGGCCTGGCCGGGTTCACGATCAGCGACGTGCGCGGTCACGGCCGGAGCCCCGAGAAGACGGGCGAGTACCGCGGGAACAGCTACGAGATGCTCGTCACCCACAAGCTCCAGATCTGCCTGTTCGTCGAGGACGACGAGGTGGACAAGGCAGTGGGGGCGATAGCCGGAGGCGCAGCCACCGGTCAGGTCGGCGACGGTCTGGTCGCGGTCAGCGACGTCACCGCGATGTACCGCATCTCGACGATCGCGACACCCGTGTCGTAGTCGCAATCACCGAAGCACGCGACGAGGGTCCGCCAGTGATGGCGGCCCCGTCGCGTGCGGCGTCAGCTCTTGGTCGCGAGTGGGCGTGGATCCGCTTCCTGGATGCCGTGGATCACGTCGTCACCGATGGGGAGCGGCGCACACCCGTGGTTCTTCTCGCACACCATGTCGAACTTGCCCTTGGCGAGTTCGTGGCAGCTCGCACAGTTGCCACCGAATCGGTTGACCACTTCGTCAGCACCCCGCGTGACGATCTTGGTGCCGGTCGCGCTCGTGTCGAGGAAGAAGAACTCCCAGTCGCTCGTCTTCGCGTTGTATCCCCGGTGACGCTTGATCATTGCCTCCTGCGGGACGAGCTGGAGGATGGTGCCGACCGGGTAGGTCCCGCCCTTGTTCGCGGTGGCGATCGCAACGGCCTGCTTCAGGTGCCCGAGCTTGTTGTCCACGAAGAAGCCGCGTACCGGCGTCATGTCGTGCAGGTTCTTGAAGTCGGCGGCCTGCATCACGAAGTCCTCGGCCGGCTTCGCGGGCTTCGCCTTCGGAGTGGCGGTGGTGGTGTCGGAACCGCAGCCGCCGATCGCGACGAAGATCGCCAGGCTCAGCGCGGGCACGGTGAACCACGGGGAACGGATCGACTTCATTCGGGCACTCCCGTCGGGGCCGCAGGAACTGTGGGCCGCGCGCGGAGCGTAGCGGTGGGGATCGACGCCGGGGTTCGCGATCGCGGGTCCCATGACCAAAGTCCTACGCTCCACCACATGTGCCGGAACATCACCGAACTCCGCGGCCTCGAGCCGCCCGCCACCCGCGACGAGATCGAAGCTGCCGCTCGGCAGTTCGTTCGCAAGATCAGCGGGGTCGCAAAACCGAAGGGCGACGTCGCCGCCGCAATGGAAGACGCGGCCTTGCGGATCGCGCACATCAGCGAGCACCTGCTCGCCGATCTGCCGGCCCGCCGTCAGCCGCCGAAGTCCGACCCGCCCCTCCGTCGTCCCGAAGTGCGCGCCCGCCTGGGCCTCCCGCCCTTCGAGACCGCCGCGCCCTCACTCCGCGCCCAGTAACCCACCGACCCACCAGCGTTTGTCACCGCAAGGACGCGCAGCGTCGGCGGGGTGACAAACGCTCCAGAGGTTGTTGTCAGTGACTGTCGGGAGTGCGAGCGAACGAGCCATCAGTGAGTTCCGCGAGTTCGGCGTCGAGGTCGGGATGTCCCTCGATGTTGATGCGGGGGAGGATGCGGTCCAACCAGGCCGGCAACCACCAGTTGCGGTCGCCGAGGAGTTCCATCGTGGCGGGAACGAGGATCAGTCGGACGATCGTCGCGTCGATCAACACCGCGACCGACATCCCGAGGCCGAAGACCTTCAACGACCGGTCGGGTCCGAGCACGAACGCGCCGAACACGCACACCATGATCGCGGCGGCGGCAGTGATCACCCGGGCCGTGGACGCGAGTCCGGTGGCGACGGCTTCCGCGTTGTTCCCAGTGCGGTCGTAGTCCTCCTTGATGCGTGAGAGCAGGAACACCTCGTAGTCCATGGAGAGCCCGAACACGACGGCGAAGAGCATCAGCGGTGCCCATGATTCGATGGGACCCTCCTTGCCGACGCCGATCAGGCTCGCGCCCCAACCCCATTGGAAGACCGCGACCATCACGCCGTACGCAGCACCGACCGAGAGCAGGTTCATGATCACTGCCTTGAGCGGGACCAGCAGGCTGCGGAACACGATCATGAGCAGGATGAAGGACAAGAGGAGCACGAATCCGACGACGACGGGCAGCATGCGCGCGGTATAGGAGGCGAAGTCGTCGGCGGCGGCCGGGAACCCACCGACGGCCACGCTGGCGGTCGTGCCGGCGGTGGCTTCCGGGACGATGTGGTCACGCAGGCGGTTCACCAGTTCGTCGGTGGCTTCGTCCTGGGGTGAGGTGGTGGGGAACACCTGCATGATCGCCGCGGTGCCGGAAGGATTCGGTCGCGGCGGGGTGGCGAACGCCACGCCGCGGGTCTGGTTGAGCGTGGTGGAGAGGCGACTCAGCACCGCGAGGTCCTTGTTTCCTTCGGGCGTCTCGGCGGCCAGCAGCAGTGGGCCGTTGAAGCCGGGCCCGAACCCCTTGGCCAGGAGGTCGTACGCGCGGCGGGTGGTGCTCGAGGTCGGCGCGTTCCCGGCGTCGCCGAATCCGAGCCGGAGTGAGGCGATCGGCAGTGCGATCAGGATCAGCAGGAGCAACGCGCCGACGAATGCGGGCCACGGCCGGCGCTGCACGAACTTCGCCCAGCGACTCCAGAACGCGGGCCGGTCGGACTCACGCTTGCGATGAGGGAGTCCGAAGCGATCGATGTTCTTGCCCACGAACCCCAGGAGCGCGGGGAGCAACGTGACCGAGCCGAGCATGGTGAAGAGCACGCCGATCGTCATGCCGACGGCGACGCCTCGGAAGGTCTCGGTGTTCAGGATCAGTAATCCGAGGAGCGAGATGACCACCGTCGAACCGGCGAACAGCACCGCGCGGCCGGCAGTGTCGAGCGCGATGACGACCGACGACTCGGGATCGTGGCCGTTGGCCAACGTCTCGCGGTAGCGCGTGACGATGAACAGCGCGTAGTCGATGCCGACGCCGATCGAGACCATCAGCGTGGCCTGCGTCGTGAAGTTCGGCATGTTCATGAAGTTGGCCACCAGCGCGACCAGTGCGGTCCCGCAGCCGATGCCGAAGAGCGCGGTGGCGATCGGCAGTCCCATCGCGAGGAGTGAGCCGAACGCGATGAGCAGGATGAGCATCGCCAGGAAGAGGCCGATCGCCTCACTGCCGAACTGCTGGTCGTTGAAGATCTCGTTCCCGAGTTCGATCTTCAGTCCGTCGTGCTGCGCGCCGTCGCGGAGTCCCTTGATCTTGGTGGCGGCCGCCTCATACTGGGCGGACGACCGGTCGCGGAAGTTCAGCTCGGCGTACGCGATAGTGCCGTCGGGTGAGATCTGCCGCTGGTTGGCCTGCTCGTAGGGGCTCACCACCTGGGTGCCGCCGACCTGCTGCTCGATCTCGCCGAACAAGTGCTTCATGTCGGCCTCGACCGCTGCGGACCGCACGCCGCTCGGATCGGTGAACGCGATCTGGGCGGATCGACCGGCGCGTTCCACGAACCCGCGGTTCTTCAACGTGTCGAACGCGCGCTGGCTCTCCGAGCCGGGGAGCCCCTGTTGCACCTGGAACACACCGCCGGCCGAACTCGACGCGATCGAGAGGCCGACGAGAACGAGGATCCAGGCCGCGAGGACGAACCGGCGGCGGTGGAAACAGGCGCGAGCGAGTGACTGCATCAGCGGACTCCGGGAGGGCGAAGGGTTCCCGAGGGTACGGCGCGCGCGCTGCGATCACATCGTGTCAGTGGTCACGTGACGAGACGACGTTCGAGTGGAGTCCGGAACCGTGGGGTGACCAGCGTTCCGTCGAGTCGGGCGTCGAGTTCGATCGCGGCGCGTTGCTGGGGGGTGTGGTGGGTGTTGGTGTGGGAT
>JBBQXR010000145.1:0-7941 GCA_038209455.1 Acidimicrobiia bacterium | reverse complement strand
GCTGCGCGCTAACCAAACTGCGCCACATCCCGTAAGGGGCGAGAGTGTAGCGACCCGCTAGCTCGAAGCTGGAGCCGGTGTGGGTCCAAGGAGCGGTTTGGCGGCCCGGCGCAGGATGCCCGCGTCGATCGGCTTCACCAGTTCGGCGTCGGCGTCGGCCCGCACGGCCAGGAACCGGTCGGCCTCCCGGTCGAGGAGCAGAAGGATCTTCGTGGGCGGGATGCGGTTCTCGGCCGCTTCCATCCGCAGGTCGATCGCGCAGGCGATGCCGCCCATGTTGGCGATCTGCATGTCGAGCACGACGAGATCGGGGGAGTGTTGGGCGACCGCACCCCGCACGTCCTGACCGCGCCGGACCTCGACAACGGTCTGGTCGGTTCCGGCAAAGGCGGTGGTCACCTGATCGCGGATCCAGGATGCTTCGGCGGCGACGAGGATCGTGGACACGGGCGAAACGCTACTCCCCGACGGCGGGTGGTCTGGCCTCGATATCGGCCGGGGCGAAGAGGATCCGGCCGATCTCGGCCAGTGCCGTGAAGTCGTGCACGTCGTGGGGGAGATACGGCACGAACGCCACGCCGGCCGAGCGGGTCCGCACGCGCACCGTCTCGATGTACGACCGCTCGCGCTCGGCGATCTCGTTGAACTCGGCGAGGTTCTGGTAGCGGGCCGCCAAGCGGTCCCGGGCGTCGCGTTGCGTGCGGCGGGGGAACTCCAGGTCCCGCAGCGTCGCGGCCCGGGCGCGCAGCCCGGCCGACATCTCGGTCCCGAATCGCGGATGCACGCGGTTCACGACCAGCGCGTCGACCGCGAGGTCGTGGTCGCCGATGCGCTCGGCGAAGAACCGGGCCTCCTCGATCGCATCCCGCCGTGGCGAGGTCACGAGCACGAACCGGGTCTCGGACTGCTGGAGGATCTCCACGACGCGCGCGGCGCGCGTCCGGAAGCCCTCTTCCATTCCCTCGAAGGAACGGAAGAACGCCACGATGTCGTCGACGACCTCCGCACCCACCACCTTCGACACCGTGCGGATGAATGCCTGGACTGCGGCACCCGCGATCTTGAGGTACGTACGCGTCGGCACCATGAGGACGCGGAAGACCGGGTTGTTGAGGAGGCGCAGCAACCGTGCCGGCGCGTCGAGGAAGTCGAGCGCGTGCCGGCTCGGCGGAGTGTCCACGACGATGAGGTCGTAGCCGCCGTCCTCGTGCAGCTCGTGCAACTTCTCCATCGCCATGTACTCCTGGGTACCCGAGAGCGCAGAGGAGATGTTGCGGTAGAAGTTGTTGGCGAGGATCCGCTGCGCCTGGGCAGGCGAGTCCGCGTAACGCGTGACGAGTCCGTCGAACGTGCTCTTGGTGTCGAGCAACATTGCGGAGAGCTCACCGCCTTCGACGCGGTCACCGTCGGGATCCCAGCGGTCGACGTCGATGATCCTCGGCGCGTTGGACAGCTCGTCGAGGCCGAGCGCATTGGCGAGCCGCTTCGCCGGGTCGATGGTGACAACGACCGCGCGCCGGCCGCGGCGGGCGCCTTCGATGGCGATGACCGCGGCGGTCGTCGTCTTGCCGACGCCACCCGAACCACAACACACCGCGATGCGGCCGTGGTCGACGACGTCGTTGAGGGTGTGCTCATGCTCGGTCACAGGGCTTCGACACCCTCGGTGAACGCGTCGGCCAGGGTCTCGATCTGGGGTGGACCGATCTCGGAGGTGAAGACGAACGGCAGGCGGATCTGGGGGAGGGGGAGTGCATCCGCGAGTCGTTCGGCCTGCGCGAGTTGGATCGCGGTGCGCTCGGAACGGAACTCCGCGGCGGCGGCGAGATCCGCGGCTTCGGTGTCCGAGACGTAGACGTTGATCAGCTCACCGTCGGCCTGCGCGGCAGATGCGATCGCCGAGGCGGCCGTGAGTGCCAGCTCCGGGTAGGCGCCGTTCACGACGATGGGCCCGAGCCGTACGCCTACCCGGTCCTCGATCGCGAACGCGGTGTCGACCGCCTCGTTGACCGGGGTCTCCTCGGGGAGTGTGACCAGAACCACTTGGCAACGAGCCGGGTCCGAGAGCATCTCCACCACGTCGGCCGCCTGCTTGCGGACGGGCCCCACGGCCACCGCATCGAGCAGTCCGTGGGCCGACGTGAGGAAGGTGAGGGCGTGGCCGGCAGCGGGCGCGTCCACGATGATCAGATCTGCGGCCCGACTTTGTTCGAGACTCTTCACCTTGCCCAATACGAGGATGTCCTTCATGCCCGGCACTGCCGTCGCGATCACGTCGAGCGCGCCCGTCTGCACGAGTCGCTTCGAGATCCGCTTCAGGCCGTTGCCCTCGAGCCAGTCGCGCAGCGCGGCGTCGGGCGTGAGCGTCCGCCCTCGGATTCCGGGCGCCAGCTCCTGTTCCTCGTACCCGAGGGCCGGCCGGTTGAACGCCGTCGCGAGCCCCGATTTGCCCTCGACCTCCACGATCAGCACGCTTCGCCCCGTCCGCGCGGCCGCTACGGCCAAGGTCGCGGTCACGGTGGTCTTGCCGACCCCACCCTTGCCCGCAACGATGACCACCCGGGAGGTGGAGCAAAAGTGAGCCAGCTCCATCCAACCGACTCTACGGGAGCGATGCGCTCGCAGCTCCGACGCATCGTGACTCGCCTGGCGGTGATGTTCGTCTCGTTGGGGATCGTGCTCGTGCTCGTCGGGCCCGACGCAGCGGTTGCGGCACCACGCGGGACGATCGACGTGATCCAGGTGGACGGCCTGATCGACCCGCCCAACGCCACGCTGATCCGCGACGCGATCAAGGCCGCCAACGCCGACAAGTCTGAGTTGCTGGTCATCAAGATCAACTCGGGCGGGGCCGTCGACGTGAATCCGGATCCGCTCTACGCGGCGATGCGCGGCTCGCGGGTCCCGATCGTCGCCTGGGTCGGCCCGTCGGGTTCCAAGGCACGGGGCCTCGCGGCGCTGCTCGCGCTCGACACCAACGTGGTCGCGGTGTCCAACGGTTCGAGCATCGGCGCCATCGATCCGGTGCTGCTCGACGACGCGAGCGTGAAGCCGCCGACCGGCGCCGAGTCCTCGACCATTCGACATCACGACCGCACGCCGATCCTGCGCCGGTCACTCAACTCGGATCAGGCGGTCCGGCGCGGGGTCACCGACCGCGTCTGCTCCGACCCGCCCGGGTGCGCCACCCTCGGCGACTTCCTCATCTCGCTCGACGGCAAGACGGTGCTGACCGCCGCCGGCCCGGTGAAGCTCGAGACGGCCAAGACCGTCGGCACCGGCAAGGACCGGCGCCGCCAGCCCAACTCGGCTATCCGGTTCCGCAAGCTCGACCTCACCGGTCAGGCCGTGCACACCCTCACCAGTCCGACGATCGCGTACGGCCTCCTCGTTGTCGGACTCGCGCTGATCATCTTCGAGTTCTTCACCATCTCGATCGGCCTCGCGGGCGGCACCGGGGCCATCGCGCTCGTCGGCGCGTTCGTGGGGTTCTCCCATCTGCCGGTGACGATCTGGGCGCTCGCGCTGATCTTCCTCGCGATGTTCGGGTACGCCATCGACGTGCAGGCCGGGCGTGCCTACTCGTGGACGGTGATCTCCACCATCCTGCTGATCATCGGGTCGCGGTTCCTCTACGGAGGTTCGTCGAACCTCGACGTCTACTGGTGGGCGATCATCCTCATGGTCGTGGCCGTGGTGGCGTTCTTCGTCACCGCGATGCCGGTGGCGGTCCGCTCCCGCTTCTCCACGCCGACGATCGGTCGGGAGTCCCTCATCGGCGAAGCCGGCGAGGCCGCGGTCGACATCTCGCCCGATGGCGTGGTCGTGCTCCGCGGTGCGCGCTGGCGGGCCCGCACCAACCGGGCCACGCCGATCCTGGCCGGCGCGGCGATCCGCGTGGTCGAGGTCGACGGACTGGTCCTGGAGGTCGAGCCCGAGGAGGGCGCGGCCCGCGACTACCGGGAGCGTCGCCCGCGTGATTCCGAACCGAGCACCGATCGCGACGGCGGACCCGACCCCGAGTCCTGAGCCCGTGCGTCCTGGGCCTCGATTGGCTCGGGAAATCGGGGTCTTGTGGCCTGTCATACCCTGGGAGTAGCTTCGCCGGACGGGCCTGGCGGAAGGGTCCCGTACCACCCTGCAGGAGGGTGTCAGGAGGGTGTTCGGTGAGTGTCGGGACGGTCAAGGACCCATGGCAGACGCGAGCAGCGTGTCGCGGGCCGAAATCGAGCGTCTTCTTCCCGCCGGCGAGCGGGGAACGGCGCGACGAGCGTGAACTCCGTGAGGCGCGCGCCAAGGTGATCTGTGGCGAATGCGCAGTACGCGCCGAGTGTCTGGATTACGCACTGTCGATCAAGGAACCGCACGGCATCTGGGGCGGGCTCAACGAACACGAGCGCCAGGCGTTGCTCGTCACCCCCGCCGGCTGACGTTGCCGTTCACCGCTCGGTGAGGCCCGAGGTCGGGCCTGGGATGCGATCGTCGCCCCGACGTCGCGTCACCCCCGCCCGGTCCATGTGGTTCATCAGCGGTACCACGTACTTGCGCGTCGAACCCAGCACATCGCGCGCGTCGGCGATCGTGAGCGAACCGCGCTCGGCGAGCGCCGCGACGACGAGGCGGCGGGCCTCGGCGACGGCCGCGGCGGTGAAGTAGATCCCGTCGACCTCCACCAGCGCGCCGGCGCGGACCAGCGTGCCCGCGAGGACCCGGTCGGAGGGGGTCGGAGGTGCGAGGGGCGAAGCGTCGAGTGCAGCCACGAGCGCTCGGCCCGGCCCGCTCTCCGTGGGGTCACCCACGTGATCGCGATGGCGCACGTGCCCACGTTCGAGCACCAGGGCTGCGGCCGACGCGACGAGTGCCTCGAGTTGCGCCGCGGTGATCCGCAGCCGCCGCGCGAGATCCGCGACCGGGGTTCCCGGCGCGGTCGGGTGCCCGCGGTGATCGGCCGTCACCGCTGAGGTCGCCTCCGAGCGCAACGCGGTTGCAGTGTCGGTCGCCGCGAACCAGCCGCCGAGCGACTCGCCTCCACCCTCGGTCAGGAGCGTCCGAGCCGCGGCGAGGGGGAGCCCGGTCCGCGCTTCGAGTTGCTCCACCGGTACCCATCCGGTTGCCAGGATCCGGGCCGGGAGCGGGCGGGCGAGACGGCCCGGGGCGTCGGCGGCCTTCCGGGTCGGATCGGTGTCGAGCACCGTGGCCCCGGCCACCGTGAGATTCGAACCGCTGTCGCGCAACATCATGCGGTCGCCCGGCGCGAACGGCAGCGGATCGTCGAAGCGCACCCGGGCGAAGGTGTCGTCGAGGCGGCGGATCCACACGGGGTGCTCGCCGGACCCGACCGCGGCGTGCAGCCGCCCGCGCCGCTTCACGTCGATGCCGGGGAGGGGCACGAGTTCGACGTCGACCGTCGTCACGTATCTCCACTGGTCGGCGCGGACGACGGCATCGCCGCGATGGAGTTCCTGGTGGTCGACGCCGACGACGTTCAGCGCCACCCGCGCCCCGACCTCGCCAGTGCCGCCGGCCGTCCCGTGCGATTCGATGCCGCGCACGCGGACGCGGTGTTTGCCTGCGGCGAGTTCGTCGTCGATCGCGATGGAGCCACCCGTGAGGGTTCCGGTCACGACCGTTCCCGCACCCTTGGCCACGAAGACGCGGTCGATCCAGAGCCGAGCCCGACCGTCGTCACGGGCACTCGGTGCGGCCGCGAGCGCACGATCGAGGGCCGCGCGCACGGTGTCGAGGCCAACGCGGGCGCGCGCGTCGCAGGTGACGATCTCGAGCCCCTCGAAGGTCGTGCCGGCCACGTGATCGAGCACTTCGAGTTGCGCGATCTCGAGCGTCTCCGCGTCGACCAGTTCGGACTTGGTGACGACGACGATGCCGTGGCGGATACCGAGCCCGTCGAGGATCCGCAGGTGTTCCTCACTCTGGGGCTTCCAACCCTCGTTGGCCGCGACGACGAGCATCGCAACCTCGACGGACCCGACCCCGGCGAGCATGTTCTTGATGAACCGCGTGTGGCCGGGAACGTCGACGAAGCCGACGTCGGTCCCCGAGGGCAACGTGGTGAATGCGAACCCGAGGTCGATGGTGAGACCGCGCGCCTTTTCCTCAGGGAAGCGATCGGGGTCGGTGCCGGTGAGTGCGAGGACAAGGGTCGACTTGCCGTGGTCGACGTGGCCCGCAGTCGCGACGACGCGCATCAGATCCGGGCGAGCGCGGCGGCGACGATGTCGTCGTCGCTCGGATTCACGCTCCGCAGGTCGCACACCACCCGATCAGACTCGGTGCGAGCGATGACCCCTTGGAGGCGAAGGCGGGCGAGTGCCGCGTCGGCCCCGTGCACGGCGAGCGCGACCCCGACCGAAGGGATCGTGAGCCCGGGCAGTGATCCGCCCCCCGCGACGGCTTCGGTATCGATCACGTCGACCCCGTCCACGGTCGCAGCGATCGCGCCGGCGCGGGCACGAAGCCGTTCGAGCGACGCGGTCGCCATCCGCCAGAGGGGGATCGAGGTGGCGTCACCCGAGAGGTAGACCAGCGCCACCTGCTGCAATGCGGCGAGGGTGAGCTTGTCGGCGCGCATCGCGCGCGCGAGCGGATGCCGGGCGATCGTCGTCACGAGATCGGCGCGCCCCACGATGACGCCGGCCTGGGGGCCGCCGAGAAGTTTGTCGCCCGAAAAGGTGACGATCCCGGCGCCTGCGTCGATCGCTTGGCGGACACCAGGTTCGTCGCGGAGCCAAGCGGGTCGCTCGGGTAACCAGGGAGTTGTCTCATCGAGGAGACCTGAGCCTGCGTCCACCATCACCGGCGGTCCGAGACCGGTGAGGTGCTCGACCGGGGTGGCCTCGGTGAAGCCGATCATCCGGTAGTTCGACGCGTGCACCTTGAGCAGGAGCGCGGTGGCCTGGGTCATGGCGTGTTCGTAATCGGCGACGCGGGTGCGGTTGGTGGTGCCGACCTCGACGAGGGTGCAGCCCGATTCCTCCATGATCTCGGGCACCCGGAACCCGCCGCCGATCTCGACCAACTCGCCCCGGCTCACCACCACTTCCCGACCGCGAGCCAGCGCGCCGAGGGCGAGGAGCACGGCGGCCGCGTTGTTGTTGACGACCATGCCCGCCTCGGCCCCGACCGCGCGCGCCAGGAGCGCGCCCGCGTGTTCGTGGCGCGAGCCGCGTTCGCCGGTCGCCATGCGGAGCTCGAGATTCGACGCGCCCCGGGCGATGGCGAAAGCGGCCGCGATGGCTTCGTCGCCGATGGGGGCGCGGCCGAGGTTGGTGTGGAGCAGCACGCCGGTGGCGTTGATCACGGGCTGCAACAACCGCCCGCGTTGCTCGTCGACGCGCGCCATGGCGTCGGCGACCACGTCCGCCTCACTCGGTTGCGCGCCGGTCGCAATAGCCGTGCGGGCGGCGTCGACCGCGGCGCGGGCGGCATCGGCGAGCAGTGCGTGGGGCAGGCCCTCGAGCCGTGCCATCACGCGGTCGACCGGCGGCAGCGTCCGTCGTGGGTCCATCGGCCGCCGAGCGTAGGTCGTCGCCCCGTTTCTCGATGGTGGAGGTTTCTCGACGGAGGTGTCCTCGATGCCGGATCCCGTTCGTCGTACTGGTCGTAGGGTCACAACGATCAAAGGAGAGGTCCATGCAGTACTTGCTCATGATCTACGGCGACGAGAAGGCCGCCGGTACCACCGAGGAACAGGAAGCGGTCTTCGCCGAGTACATGAAGTTCGGTGAGGAGATGGGCCAGAAGGGTGTGCTCGCCGGGGGTGCGCGCCTGCGTCCGACCAGCGACGCCACCACCGTGCGGGTGCGCGAGGGCGACGTCCTCACCACTGACGGTCCGTTCGCAGAGACGGCGGAGCAGATCGGCGGGTACTACCTGGTGGACTGCGCCGATCTCGACGAAGCCACCGCGATCGCAGCCAAGATC
>JBBQXR010000144.1:0-8003 GCA_038209455.1 Acidimicrobiia bacterium | reverse complement strand
CATCAGCAAGCCACGACGGCTGTGATGGTCCTTCTTGTGCATCTTGAGATGCTCAGTCAGGTGGTTGATGCGCCCCGTGAGGAGCGCGACCTGCACCTCCGGCGAGCCCGTATCGGTCTCGTGGAGGCGGTGCTCGGTGATTGTTGCTGTGGTATCGGGCATGCGGAAACAGGGATCCTTCGAGTTGCGGAAGCCGGAACCGTACCACGACCCCCGTTTCGGCGCCGGAATCGCAGGCCCTGGCCTGCAGAACGCGCGGGGAAAGGATAAATGGGACGGAGGTGCTTCGAGTTCCGCCGCTCAACGCGTCAGCAGGGCGGCGATGCGGTTGTACCGAGGATCGGTGTCGCCGGCGATCCGGCCGACCCAGCGCAGGACCACTGCGGTGTCGATGGCCGTGTCCTCCGCTCGCATCGCGTCGATGTCGACCCAGTCCTTCGGCCGGTCGAAGACGACCTTGCACACGACCAGATGTTCCGGAGCAAGGATCGGGATCGTCGTTTCGGCGAACGGCACGCGGCGAACCGCCTGCGCCGCGGTGTCGTGGAACCGGTCGTAACTGAAGAACAGGTCGATGGGGGTGTCGTCCCACGCGAGGCGCGCCTGACCGTCTCGCCCGACGAGTGACACCGACCCGGTCACCCCGAGCGCCGCGAGCCGCGTCGCGACTGCTTGCGCCCGGTCGGCGGCGACGAAGAGGTTGAGGTCGATGTCGATCGTGGCGCGCGGTTCGGCGTAATACGCCAGCGCGATCGCGCCCCCGAAGGCATGCGGGATCGCCGGGTCCGGATCCATACCGCTGAGGGACTCGTGCAACGCGACGACCTTTTCCGGCAGCGACCGGCGGGTCACGGGGGTCACGACGCCAGGCGCGGGAACGCGAGCGGTGGTCGGCGGCGGCGCGTCGGGATGGCATCGGCCAGCAACAGCACGTCGACCAGCCGGGCGGCGCGCTGTTCGTCGCTGAGCGCCCGCGGCACCCGGCCTTGGTCACGGGTGGTGACGCCGAGATCGAGATCGGCTCCGGTGGCCGCGATCAACCGCCGCAACGTGGTCACGCTCGGATCGCGTCGACCGTGTTCGTAGGCCGAGATGACGGGCTGGCTCGTATGCGCCCGCTCCGCCAACTGCGCTTGGGTCAGGCCCGCCGCGGTCCGCGCTCGCATCAATATCGCCGCCGCATCCATGCCCGAGTATATCGCTTCGTCTATATCATCGCCACCCCGACCACCGTGCGTCGAGCGGCGGTCGAGGTTGACATTCTGATATCGGCATGTATTCTCGGAGCATGGCCCGGAACCGCACGACGGCCGACGTGTTCAACGCCATCGGCGACGAACACCGGCGCACGATCCTCGACACCATTGGCACCGGCGAACTGGCCGTCGGGGAGATCGTCGCCACCGTCGGCCTGACCCAGCCGCAGGTCTCCAAGCACCTCAAGGTGCTCCGCGAGGTCGGCCTCGTGCATTGCAATCGCACCGGCCGCCACCGCCACTACCGGGTGAACGGTGCCGGATTGCGCCCCATCGAGACCTGGGTACGCACCTTCGAGGCCTTGTGGAACGAACGCTACGACCGGCTCGACGACCTCCTCGTCGAGCTCCAACAGGAGGAAGACCGTTGACCACCACCCGCCATGGCAGCGCCACCGTCACCTCGCCATCTGATCGCGAGATCGTGATCACCCGCTCGTTCGACGCCCCCCTCGACCTGGTCTGGGAAGCCATGACCACCCCCCGATTCGTGCTCCGGTGGTGGGGGCCGGAGTGGTGCCCGCTCGTCTCCTGCGAGATCGACCTCCGCGTCGGCGGATCGTGGCGGTACGTCTCACTCGCGGACGACGGCACCGAACTCGGTTGGCACGGCACCTACCGCGACATCGAGCCGCGTGTGCGCATCGTCTCGACCGAGATGTTCGAAGGGTTCCCGGACGCGGAGTCGGTGAACACGATGACCCTCACCCACGCCGACGGCGTGACCACCGCGCAGACCGTCGTGCTCCACTCCAGCCAGGAGCATCGCGACGGGCACCTGCAATCCGGGATGGAAGTCGGGATGCAGGACACGTTCAACCGACTCGAGGATCTGCTGGGGCGGACCGGGTGCGGGAGGTGCCGGCCGACGCGTGGGACAACCAGGCGCCGCCCGACGGCTGGGTCGCGCGCGACATCGTGCGCCACATGGTGGAGTGGATGCCGGGACTCCTGGCCTCGGTCGGCGTCGACCTGCCGCCCGGACCTTCGGTCGACGACGACCCGGCCGGTGCCTGGATCCATCTCGCCGACTCACTCCAGGCCCTCCTCGACGATCCCGAGCAAGCGCAGCGTCTGATCACGCACGAGCATCTCGGGACCGTGACCGTGGAGCACGTCATCGGCATGATCATGTTCGGTGACGTCCTGATCCATACGTGGGATCTCGCCCGCGCCACCGGTCTCGACGAGACGCTCGACACCGCGATCGTGACCGAGATGCTCATCGGCATGGAACCGATGGACGAGATGCTGCGGGCGAGCGGTCAGTACGGACCGCGGGTCATCGTCCCCGATGACGCCGACGTCCAGACCAAGCTCATCGCGTTCACCGGACGGACACCGTGAGCGGCGCCCGCGCGCTCACGAGAGGATCGCGCGGGCCTGCTCCACGTCGCGACCCATCTGCGTGACGAGATCGTCGACCGAATCGAACCTGATCTCGCCGCGGAGCCGTTCCACGAACTGGACCGCCGCCGGCTGCCCGTAGAGGTCCCCGTCGAAGTCGATCAGGTAGGCCTCGAGCAACGAGTACTCCTGCGCGTCGTAGAACGTCGGCCGGCGACCGAGCGAGATCGCACACGGACGCCACGCACCGTCGGCGCCCTGGAACCGACCGGCATAGATGCCATCGGACGGGAGGCAGACCTCGGAGCCCAACGCGACGTTCGCCGTCGGGAATCCGAGTTCCCGGCCGCGCCGGTCGCCCTCGACCACGTGACCGCGCACCTCGTGCGGGCGTCCGAGCAGCGCGGCGGCCCCGGCCACGTCGCCGCGAGCCAGACGGTGGCGCACCCGGGTCGACGAGTACGGCTCGTGGACGACGTCCGATTCCGGTGCGACCAGGCCGAGCCCGATGACCTCGAACCCGAGGTCCGCGCCCATGCGTTGCAGCAACGCCACGTTGCCGCCACGGTGATGACCGAAGTGGAAGTCGCTCCCGACCACCACGAGCCGCACGCCGAGCAACCCGACGAGCACCTCGTGGACGAACTCCTCCGCGGTTTCCTTGCTCCGACCCTCGTCGAACTCGAGCACGCACACGACGTCGACGAGGTCGGCGTCGACCAGGAGTTCGAGCTTGTGGTCGAGGCTCGTCAGCAGGTTGGGGGCGGTCTCGGGCCGCACCACCTGGGCCGGATGTCGGTCGAAGGTGACACACACCGCATCCAGGCCACGCGCCACCGCCAGCTCACGCACGAGGCGCAGGACCTTGCGATGGCCGAGATGGACGCCGTCGTACGCCCCGATCGTTACCACACTGCCGTCGGAGATCGGCGGTGTGTCCTCGCCCACGCGCACCACCCGGGTTCCGCTCATCTCGTCATTCTCCCCCGCTGGGGATCACGACGCTCGGCTTGAAGCCGGTCCCGTGTTCTTCGTAGACGGCGAGCAGGGTGCCGGCGGCGTCGAGCATCGCGTAGGGGCCGGGGCCGACGACGGTGAGCATCGTGGCGTCGAACACCTTGCCGTTCGCGATCGCAGCCTGGCGCTCCGCATCGACGGTGACCGTCTCCATCCCGCGCAGCGCGCTCGCGGGCGAGACGACGTGAGGAACCGGATCTTCGACCAGGGTCTCGAGCGGGGTCGCGTCGGCGAGGGTGAACGCGCCGACGCGCAACCTCACGAGCGATGCGAGGTGGGCGTAACCCCCCAGCGCGGTGCCGACATCCGCGGCGAGGCTCCTGATGTACGTGCCGCTCGAACACTCGACGACGACGGTCGCACGCGGGAACGCACCAGGTTCGAAGTCTTCGATCTCGAACCGGTCGATCCGGACCGGGCGGGGCTTGCGGTCGACGACCTTGCCTTCACGCGCCAGTTCGTGCAGACGCTTCCCGTCGATCTTGAGCGCCGACACCATGGGTGGCACCTGTTCGATCGCGCCGCGGAACTGCGGGAGCACCGCCTCGACCGCGGTCGCGTCGATGTCGGGCATCTCCTGGCGGGCGAGTTCCTCGCCGGCCGCGTCGAGGGTGTCGGTGGCGACCCCGAACGACACGACGCCCCGGTACTCCTTGGTGGTCTCCTGGAGGAACCGCATGAGTCGGGTCACCCGACCGAGCCCGACGAGCAGCACGCCAGTGGCGTCGGGATCGAGGGTGCCGGCGTGACCGATCCGCCGTTGGCGGGTCGCGCCGCGCAACTTGGCGACGACGTCGTGACTCGTCCACCCGGCCGGCTTGTCGACCACGAGGAGCCCGTCGATCACCGGACGGCCCCGGACCGGACGCGGATCAGAGCGACGCGCGGATGCGCGCCACGGTGGCGTCGATGCCGTCGTGCGACGTGAACCCGGCCGCGAAGCGGTGGCCACCGCCGCCGTTCGCCGTGGCGACCTGCTCGACGTCGGTCGCACCCACCGACCGCAGACTCACCTTGATGGTCCCGTCGGCTTCTTCCTTGACGACACACGCGACGTCGGCTTCGGCGGTCCGACGGATGATGTCGATGAGACCCTCGACCTCTTCCATCGTCACCCCGTGGCGAGCGAGGAGGTCCTGGGTGACCGCGGTCCAGACGAAGGACTGCTCCGGGACGAGTGTGGCACCAGCCAGGGCCTCGCCGAGGAGTTGGAGGTAGGCGAACGAGTGCTCCTCGAACAACGTGCGACTCAACGTGCTCACCGGTATGTCGAACGCGAGCAGCTCGGCCGCGAGGTTGAACACCCCGCTCGTGGTGCTCTCGTACTGGAACCGACCGGTGTCGCACACCAACGCGGTGTAGAGGCAGAAGGCGACGTCATGGGTGAGGTCCAGCCCGAGCCGGTCGATCAGCGCCCGCACGACCACGCCACTCGCCGCGGCCGACGCGTCGATCACGTTGATGGTGCCGTACCGGTCGTTCGACACGTGATGGTCGACGACGATGAGTTCGTCGGCGGATTCGGCGAGTGGGCGCAGGTTGCCCAACCGGGCGAGTGCACCACAGTCGAACGTGACGACGACACCGAGCTCGGTCGGGACGTCGGCAGGCCGGGTGATCAGATCGAGTCCGGGAAGATCG
Organism: Acidimicrobiia bacterium; assembly: GCA_038209455.1. Taxonomy (GTDB): domain Bacteria; phylum Actinomycetota; class Acidimicrobiia; order IMCC26256; family JAENVU01; genus JAENVU01. The sequence continues at coordinate 2,742 of JBBQXR010000144.1, read as the reverse complement.
CGGTAGTGCGGCGCGATCACGAACGGCTCGGGGAACGTCGCCACACTCGATCGCCCGGCCGCGAGGAGCGCGTGATGGAGGGCGAGCATCGATCCGAGCGCATCACCGTCCGGCGTCACGTGACACATCAACGTGACGTGCTCGGCCGCATCGATGGTCTTCGCGGCCCGCTCGAGAGCGGCCTCGGTGTCTTCGAAGTCGATGGTCACGTACCTTCCTCACGATCGAGGAGTCCACCCGTGTCATCGGCGCGAATCCCGTCGGCTTGAAGTGTCCGCAGGATCGCCTCGATCCGCTCGCCGCTCGCGACCGACTCGTCCTCGATGAATCGCAGCTCCGGCGAGTACTTCATCCGGATCGATCGGCCGATGTGGGTGCGGAGGTGCGGCCCGGCCGAGGCGAGCCCGGCGGCCGATTCATCCGGCGCTTCGCCGCGACGGAAGACCGAATAGAAGACATCAGCCGTGCGCAGGTCGGACGCGATCTCGACGCCGGTGATCGTGACGAAGCCCAAGCGCGGATCGGAGAGGCGCTCGACCTCCTCCGCGAGACATTCCATGACCACCTCGTTGAGTCGGGCGACCCGCGGGTACTGCTTCGGCGGTTGTCGCGGCCTACTCACGGTGTGAGTCCGATTTCGGCGGCATCGACCCATCATCGCACCCGATGACGACGCCGGTCAGCTTTGTGTGACCAGCGGCCCGCACCATCAGGGCGTGAGGACGACGACCGGGATGTCGCGGTCGGTCTTCTTCTGGTAGCCCGCGTAGTTGTCGTGGTCGGCCACGATCTTCGGCCAGAGGTCGGCCTTCTCCGTCGCGTCCGCCACGTGCGCCGTCATCGGACGCGTCACGCCATCCATCTCGACCTCGACCTGCGGGTCCGCCTCGAGGTTCAGAAACCAGTCAGGGTGACGGTCGTCGCCACCCCGCGACGCGACCAACACGATCGAATCCTCGAGCTGCAACGGCGAGGTCAGCATCGTCGGTCGCTTCTGTCCGCTCTTCCGGCCCGTGGTGGTGAGCACGAGGACGGGCATGCCGGCGCCCTTGCCCGCGATCCGTCCCTTGCTCAGCCGGAACAGCGGACGATGGATCGCGTTGATGACTTTGAGTTGCAGGTCGCTGGGCATCGTCGGTCCTCCGACAGTTGTGACTACGGCGCGGTCCGGGCGATCTCGCGGTCCTCGTAGGTCTCGATGATGTCGCCGGACTTCACGTCCTGATACCCCTCGAGTCCGATACCGCATTCGAAGCCGTCGCGGACTTCACGGACGTCGTCCTTGAAGCGCCGCAGCGATGCGATCGAGCCCTTCCAGATGATGGTGCCCTCCCGCAGGAATCGCACCTTCGACCCGCGGGTGATGACCCCGGTCCGCACGTAACAACCGGCGATCTTGCCGATGCGCGGCACCCCGAAGACCTCACGGACCTCGGCCTCACCGGTGACGACCTCTTCGAACTCGGGCTTGAGCATGCCGATGAGCGCAGCGTTGACGTCGTCGAGCACCTGGTAGATGACCTCGTAGAGGCGCATCTCCACTTTTTCCTGCGCCGCCAACTCGCGGGCCTTGCGGTCCGGACGGACGTTGAAGCCCACCACGGTCGCGTTCGCGACGGCGGCCAGGTCGATGTCGCTCTCCGAAATACCGCCGACCGCCCGGTGCACGAACGACAGCCGGACCTCTTCGTGGTCCTGGTCGAGCTTGCGCAACGCATCGGTGAGCGCTTCGAGCGAGCCGTGGACGTCGGCCTTGAGGACGAGGTTCAGTGTGGCGACCTCGCCCCGCTCCACCATGGCGAAGATGTCCTCGAGGCGGGCACCGCCCGACAGGATCATCGGGTGCGACTGGTCGGCGACACGGCGGCGACGCGAGCGCGCCTCGGCCACCGTGCGGGCGACCTTCTCGTTGGGCGCGACGCGAAGTTCGTCACCCGCGAGGGGGACGGCGTCGAGACCGAGCACCTCGACCGGCATCGACGGACCCGCTTCTTTCACCTGGGCACCGGTGTAGTCGAACATGGCCCGGACCTTGCCCCAACCGCCGCCGGCGACGACGGGGTCGCCGACGCGCAGGGTGCCGCGCTCGACGAGCACGGTCGCGACCGGGCCACGGCCCTGGTCGAGGTTGGACTCCAACACGAACGCGCGCGCCGGGACGTCCGGGTTGGCACCGAGGGGCGGGTCGTAGAGGTCGGAGACGAGCAGGATCGACTCGAGCAGTTCGTCGACGCCGAGGTTGGCGGTGGCCGCGACCTCGTTGACGACGGTGTCGCCACCCCACTCCTCGGGGATGAGGGCCTGCTCGACGAGCTGCTGCTTCACCCGGTTCACGTCGGCGTTGTCGCGGTCGATCTTGGTGATCGCGACGACGATCGGCACGTCGGCGTTCCGGGCGTGGTTGATGGCCTCGATCGTCTGGGGCATCACGCCGTCGTCGGCCGCGACGACGAGCACGGCGACGTCGGTTGCGTCCGCACCACGCTTACGCATGGCGGTGAAGGCCTCGTGGCCCGGGGTGTCGATGAAGGTGATCGGACGCTCGTTCTTGACGACCTGGTACGCACCGATGTGCTGGGTGATCCCACCGGCCTCACCCGAGACGACGTTGGCCGAACGGATGGTGTCGAGCAGGGTGGTCTTGCCGTGGTCGACGTGACCCATGACGGTGATCACGGGGGCGCGGACCGGAAGACCCTCTTCGTCTTCGTCTTCGTCATCGCCGAGCAACGCCTGCAGTTC
>JBBQXR010000143.1:0-8010 GCA_038209455.1 Acidimicrobiia bacterium | reverse complement strand
GATGGTGGGTCGGACGCGCTTCCTCGCCAACGAGTGGAACAGCATCGAGGTCGATGCCGCGCCGCAGCCGCGGATCAACCACTACCCCGGACGTTCGCACGAGCATCGCTTCGATGCCCTGACCCGGGACCTGGCGACGGCTCGCGCACGGGCTGCCGCGCTCGGCTGACCGATCGCGCGGCAGACCAGTGTTCTCGGGCGGACTCAGTCGGTGTGGGGTGGTGCGAACTCGCCGAACGCGCCGACACAACCCTTGAGGCGGGCTTCGAACGCGACGTCGGAAAGTGCCGGTGTGGACGCGACGGCCTCGGGATCGGGCAGGCCTTCGAGGTCGACCCAACTCGTACAGCCGCCGTACTCGTCCCGGAACGGGACCGTCACCGGCTCGGCGAGACGATGCACCCGCATGGCGAGGAGGTGGAGTGGATCGCGGGACTTCCACCGGTATCGGGTCTCCACGTACTCGCGGGACCACACGACCTTGCCGTCGAGCTCGTCGAGGAGTTCCGGCGTCGAGATCGTGGCCACGCCGACGATGTCGGCCCAGCCCTCGACCCGGATCGCCCGGTCCGGCGGCGCGGCGGCCCCGGTGGACTCCACCCAGCGCGCGTAGGCGGGCTTCAGGAGCTTCGCGTCCTGGTGTTCCACCGTCGGATACAGCCAGACGCGCGTGGTGTGGACGCTGAAGTGCCGACCGGTCTCGTGGAGGCCGCCTTTGCGGACGTCGAGGATCTGCTCGCCGGCCAGCAGCGCCTGCACGACGACGGCCCATTCCTTGAACGCGCTGACCCGAGGTCCCGATGTCGTCACGTGGGCCAGGATAATGGGGGCCGACCAAGGAGCCTTGTTGGACCAGCGCATCGAACACGCCAATGGTGACTCGCTCGCGGCGTACTGGGCCCGGCCGACGACGAGTGGGTCGACCCCCGCGCTCGTCCTCTGTCACGACTTCCCGATCCCGCCGCGTGGTGCGGTCGCATCCGGGCTCACCTTCCCCGAGTTGGCCGATCGCGTCGCCGCCCAGGTGGGCTGGCGGGTGCTCACCTTCAACTTCCGCGGGACCGGTGGTTCGGACGGGGACTTCTCGATCGGCGCGTGGGAAGCGGACCTGCGGCTCGCCATCGACACGGTGGTGGCCACGCCCGAGGTGACCAGCGCGTGGATCCTCGGCTCGGGCGTCGGCGGTGCGCTCGCGCTCGGGGTCGGGGCGGAGGACCCGCGGGTCCGGGGAATCGCGGCGTTCGGGGCACCGGCGAACCTCGCCGACTGGTCACGGGACACCAACCGGTTCGTGCGCCACTGTCGCCGCATGGGGGTGTTCCACTCGGAGAACGCACCCCGCGACCTGGCGGCGTGGTCACGTGAGATCGCCGCGGTGGACGCGATCGCCAGCGCGCGCGCGTTCGCACCTCGGCCGCTCCTGCTCCTGCACGGGACCGATGACGACGTCGTCTCGGTGGAGGACGCGGAGCTGCTGGCCGAAGCGCACGGATCCGCGGAGCTGCGGTTGGTGGAGAACGCCGGTCGGCGACTGCGCCACGATCCGCGTGCCGTGGCGTCGACGCTCGGGTGGCTCGACCGCCAGGGGATCTGACCGGTCAGGCGATGGCAGCTCGAGCGGCCGCCAACACGTCGGCCAGGGTCTGGTCGAGGGTGTAGTCGGGTGCCCAGCCGGTGGTCTCGCGCAGGCGGGTGTTGTCGCCGATCATCCGGGGTGCGTCGACTGCCCGCACCAGCGCCGGGTCGGTGACGAGGCGGATCGGCCGGGTCGCGTGCGCGAGGAGGGCGTCGGCGATCTCCTGGATGCTGACACCGCGGCCGGAGCACACGTTGTAGACCTCGCCGGCCTCACCGCGTTCGGCCAGGAGTCGGTAGGCGCGTACGACGTCGCGCACATCCGAGAGGTCCCGCACCGCGGTGAGCGACCCGACCGGGATCTCCTCGATGCCCTCCGCCTCGGCCCGCGCGATCCGGGCGGCGAGGGCGGGGACGACGAACTGATCGGATTGGCCGGGCCCGGTGTGGCCGAACGGACGCACCCGGACGACGTTCAACCCGTCGGCCAGGAAGGTCTGGAGCGCGAGGAAGTCGGCGGCCACCTTGCTGGCGCCGTAGGGAGTCACCGGTCGCAGGGGTGCGGTCTCGCGCAGGGGGATGTCCTCGGGCGCGGCGTTGCCGTACACCTCGGAGCTGAGGATCACGACGACGCGCGGCACGTCGAGCTCCCGGCAGGCCCGTAACGCATGGAGCGTTCCTTCGGCGTTGACCCGGAACGACGTCCCCGGACTCGACCAGCTCTGACCCACGTGACTCAGCGCCGCGAGGTGATACACCACCTCGGGTTTGGCCTCGGCGAACCGGGACAGCACCGAGTCGGCGTCGGTCACGTCGAGTTCCACGGGACCCAGCAGGTCCATTTCGGTGACCTCGTCGCCCTGCTCGCGCAGGTGGGCCACCAGGTAGGGGCCGACGAATCCGCCGGCCCCGGTCACGGTTGCTCTCATGCGTTCTCCCCCAGGGCCGCAGCGTAGGCGGCGAGATGACGATCGGCCGATGCTTCCCAGGTGAACGGTCGGGCCCGTTCGGGACCCGCAGCCTGGAGCTGCCGACGCTCGGTGGGGTCGGTGCACACCCGACCGAGCGCGGCGGCCAGGGCGATCTCGTCACGCGGCGGCACGAGGAGTGCTGCCGTGCCGACCACGTCCTCCATTGCCGACCCGGTGGTGGTGACGAGCGCCGCGCCGCAGGCAAGCGCTTCGAGCGCCGGCAACCCGAACCCCTCCTCCAGCGACGGGTAGGCAACGGCCTCGCTCTGACGGAAGAACGCGGGGAGGAGATCGTCGTCCATCCATCCCACCCGCATGATCGCGGTGGTGTGACCGCTCGCCGCGGCGGCGTCCTTGACCGCGTCTGCACCCCACCCGTCCCGACCGGCGATCACGAGCTTCAGATCGGGTCGTTGGTCGACGATCCGGGCAAACGCGCGGATGAGGGTGGGCACGTCCTTGCGGGGTTCGATCGTCGCGGCGAAGGCGAGATAGGGAGGCCGGATCCCGACTCGTCGGAGCCGCTCCTGATCATGGTCGTCGACGGGCGTGAACCGGGTGTGGTCGACGCCGTGGACCGCGACGAACGTGGAGACCTTCGGCGCGAGGACTGCTCGCAGTCGACGTTCCGTGTGGTCGCTCACGGCGATGATCGCGGCGGCGCGGCTGGTGGAGGCGCGGATCATGCGACGGAAGAACGCCACTTTGCTCCGCTCGTGCCACTCCGGATGTTCGAAGAACGTGAGGTCGTGGACGGTGACGACGGTCGGAATGGGAAGTCGGAGGGGCGCCGTGTAGTGCGGTCCGTGCCAGAGATCGGCGCCGACTCGCGCGGCCAGCGCGGGCGCCCGAACCTGTTCCCACACCAGGCGTGCGGGGCGCGGCGTCGGGACTTCGGCGTGCACGGTCGCGCCGGGGGCGACCGCCGCCCATCGTTCGGCGTCGTCACGACGGGCGACCAGATGGAGGTCGATGTCGCGCTGGGCCAACGTCCGGGCGATCTCGACCGTGTAGACGCCGGCGCCGACGGGGCGCGCGGGCACGGCCGAAACGTCGAGCAGCAGCCGCACGGGGCGAGCATAGATGGAGGGCAAAACGACGGGCGGCTCAGCGCAGGTCGCAGGCCGCGGCGTAGGCGGCGGCGTGGGCGTGGGCCGAACCCCGCCAGGTGAACCCGGCCGCGCGTTCCTGGCCGAGACGCGCGAGCGTGGCGCGACGGTCCGGATCGGTTGCGAGATCGACGATGGCCTGCGACCACGCGTCGATCGCACCGACCGGGACGAGGACGCCCGCCGCGCCGACGACCTCAGGCAGGCTGGTCGCGTTGCTCGCGACCACCGGGCAACCGCGTGCCATCGCCTCGAGGGCGGGGAGCCCGAAGCCCTCGTACCGCGACGGCACCGCGCACAGGATGGCGCGGCGGTACAACGCGTCGAGGGTGTGTTCGTCCACGGTCCCGAGCCGACGGATGCCGGGCGCGTCGAGACCCGCGACCTCGAGCCAACCGTCGGGTCCGACGATGGCGAGGGTGAGATCGGGGATCGCGGCGCGGGCCTGCGTGAAGGCCTGCGCCAGGGTGTCGAGACCCTTGCGTGGTTCGATCGTGCCCACGGCGATGACGAACGGACTCGTGACGCCGACCCGCGCGACCCGGGTATCGATCTGTTCGTCCGACTCGGGTGTGCGCACGGCCACGCCGTGCGGCGCGAGGTGGATGCGGTCGCGGTCGAAGCCCACGCTGATGAGTTCGTCGCGGGCGAACCGGGACGCCGTGATGATCGCGCTCGCCTCCCGGTGGGCGATGTCGAGCCCGCGTCGGTGGAAGTCGAGCCCACGCCGGGTGAACGCCGACGGCTCGCGGAGGAACGCGATGTCGTGCACCGTGACCACGAGCGGCACCCGACCCGTCGGCGGAATCGCGAGGCTCGGTGCGTGGATCACGTCGACCGGGAGGTTGATCCGCGGGCGCCGGAGGCGATGCCACGCCTCGTAACGCAACGGCCCGCGCGGCCAGCCGAGCGTGACGCACTCGCCGATGAGCGAGACGACCCGTGGGGTGGGTGTTCCCGCTGCGAACCCGAGGACCTCGACGTCGGCGGCGGGGAGATTCTGGGCGACGTGCACGATGTAGCGGCCGATTCCACCGGGGACCGGTTGCACGAGTTGGCCGACGTGGAGACCGACCCTCATTGCAGACTCCGGTAGAGGTCGACCAGGCGATCGCCCGTCACCGACCACTGATACCGGTCGGCCCGGGCCCGACCGCGCTCGACGATCGCGACGCGTTCGGGGTCGGTGGGCGACAGCGAGGTGAGGCGTGCGATGGCGTCGCCGAGGCCATCGACGTCATCAGGCGCCACGAGCGTCGCCGCATCGCCGAGCACCTCGGGCAGCGAGCCTCCGTCGCCCGCGACCACGGGCACGCCCGCACGCATCGCCTCCAGCGGCGGGAACCCGAACCCTTCGTAGATCGATGGGTACGCGAACGTGGTCGCGGCGGCGAGCAGGTCGGCGCGCACGCGCTCGTCGACGAAACCGAGTTGCGCGATCCGGTCTCGGGCGGCGCTCGTGTCGATCGCGGCCTGCACGCGCGCCGAGTCCCAACCGGCTGGGCCCGCGAGGACGAGACGGAGTTCGTGATCGTGGGTGGCGGCCTGGTCGAAGGCCCGCACCAGCGCAGTGAGGTTCTTGCGGGGCTCGACCGTTCCGATGGCCAAGACGAAGCGAGCCCCTCCGGCGACCAGCGCGCCGGCCTCGGGGTCGCCGCCGCGGATGTCGGGAACGCCCGAGTGGATCGCGACGACGCGTTCGGCGGGCACGTCGAAGTGGGCCCGGACCTCCTCGGCCACGAACGCACTCGGCGTGTGGATGGTGGCGCCGCGCGCGATGGCTCGCGCCAGGAGCGTGGGGTAGCGCAGCGTGTCGGCGGTACACAGTTCCGGGAACCGGAGGAACGTGACGTCGTGCACCGTGACGACGACGGGCGCATTCGCCGGGGGCGCGACGTAGTTCGTTGCGTGCACCACATCGACGGGCCCGGTCCAGTCCTCGGCGCGCGGTCGGTTGGCGCCCCGATCCCAGAGCTCGCGTACGACGCGCGCCGGGATGGGACGGGTGGTGGCGGCGACGCCCGGCGGCACTGCATCGGCGAGGTGCTGGCGACCGCGCCACGTGAGCGCATAGGTACGTAACGAGACGTCGGACCGGGGAGCGAGTGCACTCAAGATGCCGGCCGTGACTTCGCCGACGCCGGTACGGTGGCCGAGGAGCGGAGTGCCGTCGAGCGCGATACGAAGGGCGTCGATGGCGCCGATCCTACCGGTCGGTCAACTGTGGGCCGGGCTGGGTCGATACAAGCGGGAACGGGTGGGCGGCCAGGCGTCGGGAGTGAGCATGGAGACGAAGTGGCAACGGGCATGAAGCGAGCCCTGACCGCGGCGGCCGCGAGTGTGCTCGGCTGCATGGTGGGTCTCGGCGCGGTGGTGGTCCCCGTGGTGGGCCGCGATCCCGGCGGATCGGTGGCGCCCGTGTCGTTGCGCGCGACCAGGGTCAGCGGCGCGCACCTCGTGGGTGCCGGCTGGACCTCGACGGTCGACGCACCGGCCAACCTCGTCGGACTGGAGTGGGGCGGCGACCCATCGGCCCGGTTCGACGTGCAGACCCGCAACGCGCAGGGCCGCTGGCACACCATCACCACCGTCGGGTACGAGGCTGATCACCGGCCTGATCCGGGAACCGCCGAAGCGGCACACGCGCGCACTGCGCCGAGTAGCGAGCCGGTGTGGGTCGGCCACGCGAGCGCGGTTCGGGTCCGCGTCGCTCGCGGCGCGGTGCACGATGTGGTGGTCCAGGAAGTGCGCAGCCCGCGGGCGACCTCGACGGCGAACGTCGCGGGGGCGTCGTCGGTCACGATGCCGGGCATCATCTCCCGGGCCGAGTGGCACGCCGACGAGAGCCTCCGGATCAACAACTGTCCGGAACCGCCCGACATCTCCACCAACGTGAAGATCGCCGTGGTGCACCACACCGGTGGCAACAACAACTACGGCCCGGCCGACACGCCGGCGATCGTACGTGGCCTCTACGGCTACGCGACCCAGACGTTGCATTACTGCGACACGCACTACAACTTCTTCGTCGACCGCTACGGCCAGATCTTCGAGGGTCGGTTCGGGAGCGTGTGGGATCCGGTGCGCGCCGCGCACACCACCGGGATGAACACCGGTTCGGTCGGGGTCGCGCTCATCGGCAACTTCCAGACGACCGGGGTGCCACCGGCCGCGATCGACGCGTTGGAACGGCTACTCGCGTGGAAGCTGAACTGGCACGGCGTCGATCCGACGCGCAGCGTCAACTACACGACGATCAGCGGGACCGATCGCTGGCCGGCCGGCTCGACGCACACGCTTCCGTACATCGTCGGCCACCGCGACCCCGGCAACACGGACTGTCCCGGGGACTACCTGTACGCGCAACTGCCCAACATCCGGGCCGACGTCGCGCGGCGCATCCTCACCGGCGGGGCCGACGGCGTCAGTGCGCACGCCGTGGTCGGATCGCAACCCAAGGTCGCCGTGCTCAGCGGCTGGGGCACCGTGTACCCCGCGGGCGGGACGCCCGAGATCCGGGCCGGTGCCCAGTGGCCCGGGTGGTCGATCGCCCGTGACCTCGAGCTCCTGCCGGGTGGCACCGGTGGGTACACCCTCGACGGCTTCGGTGGGATGCATCCGGTCGGCTATGCCGCTGCACCGCCGCCCGGCCCGTACTTTCCCAACTTCGACATCGCCCGCGATCTCGTCCTGCGTCCGCAGGGCGGCGGATGGATCCTCGACGGGTTCGGGGGTATCCATCCGTTCGGCGGTGCCCCGCGCCTCGGCGCCGGGCCGTATTTCTACGGCGTCGATGTCGCCCGCAAGCTCGTCTCGTTCTCGAGCGGGTGGTACGTCCTCGACGCATTCGGCGCTCTCCATCCGGTCGGCGCGGCCAGCCGGGTGAGTACGCCGTATTGGCCCGGCTGGCCGATCGCGCGGGACGTGCGGAGGAATCCGGACGGGCCGGGTGGATACCTCCTCGATGGCTACGGCGGGGTGTGGCCGGTCGGCGGGGCGCCGGCGCTGCGCGCCACTCCGTACTTCGGCCAGGACGTTGCTCGCGGGTTCGTCGTGCGCTCCGGCGGTTCCGGGTACACGGTCCGCGACGACGGGTCGTTGGCTCGCTTCGGCGGCGCTCCCGTGCTCTCCCAGAGTCGCGCGACGTGGAGCAATGCCCGACCGATCACCACGCCGTGGGTGGTCACCGCGGTGGCGCTCGCACCCTGACGCCCGCTGGATCTTCGGGGGATCAGAGGTCGAGCGGTTCGTGACCGATCTGTTCGATGAGGACGTCGATGCCTTCGGTGACGCCGGCACGCATGCGGATGGCCAGTGCCCAACCCATGACGATGGTCGTGACGATGGAACCGGCG
>JBBQXR010000142.1:0-8036 GCA_038209455.1 Acidimicrobiia bacterium | reverse complement strand
CTTCGTACCGGTTGAGGACGTGCCGACCGTGGAACCGCTCCGGCTTGGGGCGCTTCTCGTCGGGATACTGCGACGTGAGGCGCGGCCGGAACATCTGGCGGAACGTGACTCCGAAGCCCTTGGCGAGTCCCATGAGTTATGCCACCTCGCTGACGGTCTCGTCCCGCTTGGGCATGCACAACCGCAGCAGCCCGAGGATCAGGATGGCCCCGCCGAAGGCCCCGGGCACTGCGACCCACCGGTCCCAACCCTGGTCCCGGGCGACGACGACGACCGCGGTGACCATGACCGCGAGGAAGGCGAGCTCGATCAGCCACTTCCAGCCGAGGTCCATGAGCTGGTCATAGCGCAACCGGGGCAGTGATGCCCGCAGCCAGACGGTGCCGAAGAGCAACGCCATGAGCTTGGTGAAGAACCAGAACACCGGCATGAGCCACACGTTGACCACGCCGTGCGCGGGCAGGAAGCCGAGCGCCGGGCCCGAAGGTCCACCGAGGAACAAGGTGACGGCAATCGCCGACATCGTGATCACGTTCATGAACTCGGCGAGGAAGAAGATGGCGAAGCGGATACCGGTGTACTCGGTGTGGAAGCCACCGACGAGTTCCTGCTCCGCCTCGACCAGGTCGAAGGGCGGGTGGTTCGTCTCGGCGACGGCCGCGATCACGAAGATCACGAACGACACGATCGCGATGCTCCAGTACCACTCGGTCACGAACGAGTGCCAGCTCGTCCACGCCTGGGCGTTCGCGATTCCGCGGGTACTGAGCGTGCCGGCATGGAGCAGGACGGCCACGATCGACAGACCGAACGCGGCCTCGTAGGAGAGCAACTGCGCGGATGCGCGCACCGAGCCGAGCAGTGGGTACTTCGATCCGCTCGACCAACCGGCGAGCATCACGCCGTACAGGCCGATGCCCGACATCATCAGGAGAAACAGCACACCGATCGGCGGATCCGCGAGCTGCAGATAGGTCTGGTGGCCGGCGATCGAGACTTTCCCACCGATGGGGATGATCGAGAACGCAAGAAACGCCGGCAGGACCGAGAGGTACGGCGCGAGCCGGAACACGGTGCGGTCGGCGGTGTCGGGAATCGACTGTTCCTTGAAGAAGAACTTGATGCCGTCCGCCAGGGTCTGGAGGATGCCCCAGGGACCGGCTTTGGCGGGTCCGATCCGGTTCTGCATGTCGGCGATGACCTTGCGCATGAACCAGATGTAGAACATCACCAGCACGAGCAGCAGCGCGAACACGACGATGGTCTTGGCGATGACGATCAGCACGACCTCGAGGTCGATGCCATGACTCAGCAGCGGATCCGACGCCATCATCGGTCCCGCTCCTGCTGCTGCGCAGCGGGCCGCTCGGGCCACGCGCCGCACCCGATCCGCGAGGTCACGGTGATCGCGGCGCTCATCGGATTGACTCCACCCGGAGGTCGGTGACGAGGCTCGTTGCGTCGACCAGCGTGTTCGCCGCGTGGTCGGGCAGGTTCCAGGCCAGCACCGCGGTGCCGGCCGCGATCGCGGCGTCGCCCCGAACGGCGAGATCGAGTTGACCCTGGGCCGAGGTGACGCGCACCGCGCCGCCGTCGTCGACCCCGATGCGATCGCGATCCTGCGGGTGCACCCGGAGAACGGCTGTCCGCACGAGCGGGGCGAACCACGGCGTCGCCGTCGTCATCACACCACCGTCGTAGAGGACATGACTACTCACGAGGCGCAGAGCGTAGGCATCCCGGCCGGGCCTGCCCGGAGCGGTCACGGCGCCGTCCCAGGCGTGCAGAGCTGGTCGCGCCAACTCGGCGTCGGCCGCCGGCGTCGCTTCGTCATCGGCCGCATCGTCGGCCTCGCCGGACGCGGCGTCCGACGTGGTGTCGTCCGTGGATTCGGGCAGGCCCTCGGCCGGCATCGGGTCGGCCTGGCCGGGCGCGATGGGCTCCCAGGATGCGTCGGTCAGCGTCAACGACAGCCGGCCCATGACCAGCTCGTCGGGGTGAGCCTCGATCGGAAGGACCGCGCCGTCGCGTGCCCGGCGCAAGACCGCACTGTCGAGACCGGCGAACGCCGGCGCGACCCGGGCGATCTCGTCGAGCACTTCGTCGGCCGTCGCGAGGTCGAAGTCCTCGCGGAGCCGTAGCGCCAACTCGGTCGCGATCCGCCAGTCGGGCATGGCCGTACCGTCAGGTGAGACCTTGCGGGTGACGCGCTGGACCCGACCTTCGACGTTGGTGACACTGCCGTCCTGCTCACCCCACGCCGTGACGGGCAGGAACACGTCCGCCCGGGCATTGCTCGCCGTGATCATCGTGTCGACGGCGATCACGAAGCGGGCGCCGGTGATCCCGGCCGTGGCGAGCGTCCGGTCCGGGAAGTCGGCGACGGGATCGGCGCCGAGCAGCACGAGCGCGCCGATGCGGTTCTGCGCCGCCGCTCCGAGGATGCCGAGGGCGTCGAGACCGCGCTCCTTGGGCACCGCACCCCACGCGTCCTCGAACCATTCCCGCCCCGCCTCGAGTTCGACGCGGCCGGGAAGGAACCCCGGGGCAAGGCCGAGGTCGAGGGCGCCGCGCACGTTGCCGCGACGGAGGGCGACGATGAACCGGGCCGAGTCCAGCGACGCGAGTTCGGCGATCGCGGCGACGGTGGCGTCGGCGCGCTCGGCGAGGTTGGCGCGACCGACGATGACCACGATGTTGCCCTCGCGACCGGCCAGCGCGTCGGCCGCGGCGTCGATGTCGGCATCGCCTGCCTTCGTGCCGCCGATCGCGACGACGAGTCGCTGGGCCGCGTCGGACTGCTCGCCGGGCGCGTATCGCACCGACGCGACCGCGTGACGGGCGAGTCCGGTCGCGGTCGAGTTCATCTCGATGAGCGGAACACCGAGTTCCTCGGCGGCACGCCGCGCCCGGAGGTAGAGGACCGGCAACTCTTCCTTGAGATCGACCCCGAGCACCACAATGCCGCGGGCCCGGTCGAGGTCCGCGATCGTGGCGTGCGGGAGCCCGAGCGCGACTTCCGCCGGCAGACCGTCACCGAGCTGGGCATCGACGTTGTCGGTGCGCAACACCCCCTTGGCGAATCGGGCCCACACGTACGCGTCCTCGTTGGTACCGCGCGCGCCGCCCAGGACCGCGACGCTCGCCGCGCCGTCGGCGGCCAGCGCGTGGCGTAGACCTTCGGCCGCAGCGTCGAGCGCTTCTGGCCACGAACACGGCGCCAGCTCTCCACCGCGCCGCACCATCGGCTGGCGCACCCGGTCGTCGACGTTGATCGCGTCGTACCCGTAGCGGCCCTTGTCGCACAGCCATCCGTGGTTGACCGGCTCACTGTCGACTCCCAGGAGCCGCACCAACCGGTTCGAACTCGATTCGAGGGCCCCGCGGCACTGCACCGCGCACATCGTGCAGCTGGTCTCGACCGCGGTGAGGTCCCACGGGCGGGCCCGGAACCGGTATGGCTTCGACGTGAGCGCGCCAACGGGGCAGATCTGCACGGTGTTGCCGGAGAAGTAGGACGCGAACGGCTCGTCGGGGAAGGTCGCGATCTCGGTGTGACCGCCACGCTCGTTGAAGGTGATCAACGGGTCGCCGGCGATCTCGTCGGCGAAGCGGGTACAACGTGCGCACTGGATGCAACGCTCGCGGTCGAGCAACACGAGATCGGAGACTGCGATCGGCTTCTCCCAGTGCCGCTTCTCCTCGGTGAACCGCGACTCGCCGGGGCCGAACGCCAGCGTGGTGTCCTGGAGCGGGCACTCGCCGCCGCGGTCGCACACCGGGCAGTCGAGCGGGTGGTTGATCAGGAGGAACTCGAGGACGCCGTCCTGCACACTCTTCACCGCGTCCGACAGGGTGTTGACGACCATGCCGTCGGCCACCGGCGTGGTGCATGCGGGCGGGAGGCCGCGCACGCCCTCGATCTCGACGAGACACATGCGACACATGCCGACGGGCTTCATGCGCTCGTGCCAGCAGAACCGCGGGATGTAGGTGCCGTGCTCCTGCGCCGCCTTGATCAGCAACTCACCCTTGGGCACCTCGACGGTCTTGCCGTCGATCGTGACCTTCACCATCTCGGTCATGAGGCGCTCACTGGGATGGAGGGGTGGCCGTTCGAGCACATCTCGACGACCTCGTCACGGAAGTATCTGTGGAGGCTCGCGACGCTCGAGACCACCGACGGACCGAGCGGGCAGATGGTGGTCTGAGCGAACGGCGCGTTCAGCACGCCGGGCGAAATCGAGTTGCCGACGCTGAAGAGGAGGTCGAGGTCGTTCGGTCGCCCTTGGCCGTGCGACATCCGGTAGAGCACCTTCTCGACCCAGCCCGCACCCTCGCGGCACGGCGTGCACTTCCCGCAACTCTCGTGGGCGAAGAACTTCGCGAGCCGCCACGCGACGAGCGCAGGGTTGGTGGTGTCGTCGTAGACCATCACCGCACCCGAGCCGAGCATGACGCTGTACGTCTGCTGCACGAAGTCCATGTCGAGGGGCGCGTCGAGGTGCTCGTCCGAGCCGGTGAGCCACTGACTGGACGCGCCGCCGGGGATGAAGAACTTGACCTTGCGGCCGTTCGGGACCCCGCCGCCGAGTTCGGGCGATTCGATGAGGTCGCGGAACGTGATCCCGAGCTCGACCTCGTAATTGCCGGGCCGCTTCACGTGGCCCGACAACGAGAAGATCCGGGTGCCGGTCGACTTGTTCACACCGAGCTCGGCGTATTTCGCCCCGCCCATCTGGAGGATGTGCGGCAACGTCGACAACGTCTCGACGTTGTTGACCACCGTCGGCTTCGCGTACAGGCCGGCAATCGCCGGGAACGGCGGCCGGATGCGGGGCATCCCGCGCTCGCCCTCGAGGCTCTCGAGGAGCGCCGTCTCCTCGCCGCAGATGTACGCGCCGGCACCGCGGTGCACGACGATCTCGAGGTCGAAGCCCGAACCCTGGATGTCACGCCCGAGGAACCCACCCGCGTGCGCGTCCTTGATCGCCTGGGTGAGCCGCTCGTACCCGAGCGCGAACTCGCCGCGTAGGTAGACGAACGCCTGGTTGCATCCGATCGCGTACGAAGCGATTGCGATGCCCTCCACGAGTTGGTGCGGGTCGAGTTCGACGAGCATCCGGTCCTTGAAGGTGGACGGCTCGCCCTCGTCGCCGTTGACGACGAGGTAGCGCGGGAACGAGTCGGCGGGGAGGAACGACCACTTGGTCGCGGCCGGGAACCCGGCCCCACCGCGGCCGCGGAGACCGGATGGTCCGAGGACCTCCGGACCGATCGTCGCGGCATCCATGCCCAGTGCCTGACGCAGAGCGGTGTACCCGCCGGACGCGAGGAAGCCCTCCATCGTCCACGAGTCCTGCGGCCGCTCGCGCAACCGCGCGGTGACGAGACGCGTCTCGGTGGCGCTCATCGCCGTCCTTCCCTCATGCCCGACCCCCGGAGATCGTGCGCGCGGTGAGGGCCCCCGACTTGTAGTCGTCGACGACCGCAGCCGCGAGCTCGGGGTTCAGGTGCTCGTGGAACTCGTAGTTCACCTGCATCGAGGGCGCATTGCCACAGGCGGCCAGGCACTCGACCTCCTCGACGGTGACGTCGGGGTCGGTCGCGTACCGGTCCTCGAGGTGTTCGAGGATCTCCGGTCCGCCGAGCACCAGACAGGTGACGTTGGTACAGACGCTCACGAGGTACTTCCCGCAGGGCTTGCGCTTGAACATCGTGTAGAAGCTGGCGGTCCCGAGCACTTCGGCCGGCGTGACGCCGACGATCTCGGCGATCTCGCGCATCGCCTCCGGGCTCAGCCACCCGTCCTGGTCCTGCGCCAGGTGCGCGAGCGGCAGGATCGCCGACTTCGCCTGCGGGTACTGCGCCACGATCTCATGGGCGCGCGTGATGTTGGTCGGGTTGAACATGACTAGCGGTCCACCTCACCCATGATCGGGTCGACCGACGAGATGATCGCGACGCCGTCGGCCAGCATCCGGTTCTCGATCATCGGATGCATCGACTGCAGGTTGTAGAACGACGGACCGCGGATGTGCATCCGCACCGGCTTCCCCGTACCGTCGCTGACCATGTAGCAACCGACCTCGCCGCGTGGTGACTCGGCGACCGCGTAGGTCTCGCCGGCCGGCACGCGGAACCCTTCGGTGAAGAGCTTGAAGTGGTGGATGAGTGCTTCCATCGACTCGTCGATGCGGGCGCGCGGTGGCGGGGTGATCTTCTTGTCCTGCACCCGATAGTCGCCGCCCGGCACCATGTCCACGCACTGGCGGACGATCTTGATCGACTCCGCGATCTCGAACAGGCGGATGCGGTACCGGTCGAAGCAGTCGCCGTTGTCGGTGTAGATGACGTCGAAGTCGACCTGGTCATACGCGAGGTACGGCTGGGTCTTGCGCAGGTCCCAGGCAAAGCCGGTCGACCGCAAGATCGGACCCGACGCCGACAGCGCCAGGGCCTCGTCCTTCGTGATGATCCCGACCCCCACCATGCGCTCGAGCCAGATCGGGTTCCCGGTGAGCAACTCGTCGTACTCGCCGATGCCGCGCTCGACCAGTTCGCACAGGTCGAGACAGGCCTGCTGCCAACCGTCGGGGAGGTCGGCGGCCACGCCACCCGGGCGCACGAAGTTGTGGTTCATGCGCAGGCCGGTGATCTTTTCGAGGACGCGCAGCGTCTCCTCGCGTTCACGCCACCCGTAGAGCATCATCGAGATCGCGCCGAGGTCCATGCCGTTGGAGGCCTGGAAGAGCAGGTGAGACGCCATGCGACTCAACTCCGCGAGGAGCATGCGGATCCAGACCGCACGTTCGGGTACCTCGACGTCGAGCAGGTTCTCCACCGCCATCGAGAACACCAACTCGTTGGCGATCGGCGACGCGTAATCCATGCGCGTGACATTGGTGCAGCCCTGCACGTACGTCAGCTGCTCGCCGGTCTTCTCCATGCCCGTGTGCAGGTAGCCGACGATCGGCTTCGCTCGTACGACGGTCTCGCCGTCGAGTTCCAACATGATGCGCAACACCCCGTGGGTCGAGGGATGTTGGGGCCCCATGTTGATCACCATCGTCTGGCTCTCGCCCTCGACCTCGGGCCACGGCCCTCCCGTCACCACGATCTCGGACTGCTGGGCGAGGAGCTGGCTCCCCTCGTCGGTCTGGCGCTCGAGCCGCTCCTGCTCTATCTGCGCGGCCGTTTCCGTCACCGGCGCGAGGTCCGGCGTTTCGTCCGGCGCGTCGACGTCAGCCTCCTCGGGTTCCACCTCGACGGTCTCCACGTCGTCGCTCATCGCTTCGCTGCGTTCATCTCGGCCCCGGGTCGCCTTTGAACGTGACGGGCACGCGAGCCGGCGCGTCGTCCTTGCGCAACGGATGCCCGACCCACTCGTCGGGCATCAGGATCCGGGTCAGCTCGGGGTGGCCGTCGAAGGTGATGCCGTAGAGGTCGAACACTTCGCGCTCACCGAAGTTCATCCCGGGATACGTCGCGGTGATGCTCGCGATGGTCGGGTCCCCGGCCGGGACCTCGGCGATCAGCCGGATCCGCCGGTTCCGGGTGTGGGAGAGGAAGGCCGCCACGATCTCGTACCGCTCGGGCGAGACGCCGGCGACATCGATCCGTTCGACGTCACCGAGGTGATCGACCGCAGTGACGTCCATACAGGAGGTGAACTCCTGCTCGTCGCGCAGGAAGACCGCGGCGTCGGCCCAGTGCGCGCGGTCGACGTAGACGACGGCCTGACCGTGGGACTCGTGGAAGACCGCACCGTCGAAGCGTTCGCAGAGTGCCGCGGCCACTTCGTCGCCGATGACGACGGGCTTGTGCTCTTCTTCACGAGCCTCGTCGGTCTCGGGCGTGGTCGGGTCGGGCATCGGACTCAGGCGCTCGCGGTCGTGCGAGTTGGCAGGTCGACCGGGACGCCGTCCTGCTGGGCGATTTCGATGCCGGCCCCACCGTGAGGCGACGCGTCGCGGCGCTTCAGGAGTTCACCGGTCCGGATCTGGTCGTGGAGCGTGATGATGCCGTGGAGCAGG
>JBBQXR010000141.1:0-8066 GCA_038209455.1 Acidimicrobiia bacterium | reverse complement strand
GGCGGGCCTCACCGAACTGGCGCAACTGCTGCTGTGCGACAAAAGCAACGTGACGGGGATCGTGCGCCGCCTGGACAGTGCCGGGTTGATCGAAAAAGTGCCAAGTGCGGATCGGCGTTTTACACTGGTCAAACTGACCGCAGAGGGTAAACGCATCCATGATGAGGCCGAGGCCGCCCTATTGCAGGACGAGCCCAGCCTCGAGATCGCCGAGTCGCGGGCCGCCCGCCACGACGGAGATGTGGATCCCACTCAACCGTCCACGCAGATGGTCTGGCACGCTCGCCTGGAGGATGGTGGATCGGAACACTGCCGAGACCACGTCGGCGCCACCCGCCACCGCGAGCAGGATGAGTGCGAGCACGACCCGGTCCCCGACCAGACCGAACCCGGCGATCGCGAGACCCCAGACCACCACGGCGATCACGATGGCCGCGCCCTGACGATGGACCCGATGCACCCAGCCGCTCGTGAGCGCAGCGATCACCGCGCCGACCGACACTGCCGCGAACAGGAGGCCCGCCAGTTCCGGTCCCGCACCGAAGCGGGTCCGGGCCAGGACCGGGAACAGCACGCGCGGCATACCGAAGATCATCGCCACAAGATCGATGAAAAAGGTCGCTTGGAGGATCCGTTTGGACCGGAGGTAGGTGAACCCTTCGCCCAGCCGCTTCCATGATCCCAGGACCTCCTCGTCGGGGTCGTTCACGATCGGCGGATGGTGGGTCATGAGCAATGCGGCGCCGATCGTCCCCGAGAACGACAGGACGTCGATTCCGTAGGCCCAGCGGTAGCCCAGCGTGCCGACGATGATCCCGCCGAGCGCCGGGCCGACGATCTGGGCGGTGTTCCACATCACCTGGTTGAGCGCGAGCGCCGAGGGCAGCCGGTCGGCCGGGACCAGGCTCGGCGTCATCGCAGATCGGGTCGCCAGCGAGAAGCCGCTCAGCCCGGCGACCAGGCCGGCACCGAGGTAGACGAGCACCAAGGGGGTGGGCGTCAGGAATGCCGCCGCCAGGAGCAGCCCAGACGCCGCGGCCTGACCGATCTGAGCGAAGAGCAACAGCCGCCGCCGGTCGTACCGGTCGATCCACGACCCGCCGAACAGCGACGCGGCCATGAGCGGGACGAGTTGCACCAGACCGATGAGACCGACCAGGGCCGGGTCGTGGGTGAGCGCGTCGACCTGGAGCAGGACGGCGACCAGCGTGATGTTCGAGCCGATCTCGGAGAAGATCTCGCCGGTCCACAGCAGTCGGAAGTCGCGTTCGCGGAGCGGGGCGAGGTCGAGCGCGAGTCGTCGGATGCGAGATTGGAACGTGCCGGACGCCACCTTCCTATTCCCGATCATTTCACTCGACTTTTCACGCGCCCACCGCTAATGTCGCCGACGTTACGACTCGCACGACTTCCCCCATCTCAACCAAGAGGTATCAGCGATGACACTCCGGCTCGGCGACGATGCCCCCGATTTCACGGCGGAGACCACGGAGGGCACCCTCAGTCTCCACGAGTACCTCGGCGACAGCTGGGGCTTGCTCTTCTCCCACCCCGCCGACTTCACCCCGATCTGCACCACCGAGCTCGGCGAGCTGGCGAAGCGCAAGGGTGAGTTCGACGCTCGCAACGTGAAGCTCATCGGCCTCTCCGTCGACGAGATCGAGTCCCACAAGGGTTGGCTGCCCGACATCAAAGACGTGAAGGGCACGGCGCTCAACTACCCCTTGATCGCCGACCCGGACCGGAATGTCGCGACCCTCTACGACATGATCCACCCGTCGATGAACGAGAAGGTGACCGTCCGTTCGGTGTTCGTCATCGGCCCGGACAAGAAGATCAAGCTCACCCTGACCTACCCCCAGACCACGGGACGCAACATCGACGAACTGCTGCGGGTGATCGACTCGATTCAGCTCACGGCGAAGTTCTCGGTGGGCACTCCCGTCGACTGGAAGTCGGGTGACGAGGTCATCATCGCGGGCTCGGTCTCCGACGAGGCCGCCAAGGAGAAGTTCCCCGAGGGCTGGCGCACCGAGAAGCCCTACCTGCGCTGGGTGCCGCAACCGACCAAGTAGGGGTCAGGCCGTCGCCGCGCGCAACCGAGGCGCAGCCGAGCAGCTCGGGAGCGAGCCCTCGCCGGTCCGGTGGATCAGGAGTGCGAGCGGACGAGCCATCAAGTCAGAGATACGGCATCGGATCGACGGGGACCCCCTGCACTCGCACTTCGAAGTGCAGGTGGGGACCCGTCGAGTTGCCGGTGTTGCCCACGGCGCCGATCGTCTGACCGGCCGTGACCCGCTGACCCTGTCGCACCCCGAAGCGCGAGAGGTGTCCGTAGAGCGTCGCGATGCCGCCGCCGTGGTCGACGACGATCGCATTGCCGTAACCCGATGCGGGACCGGCGATCACCACGACCCCGTCACCTCCGGCACGCACGGGCGAGCCGTAGCCGGCGCCGATATCGATGCCGGTGTGCATGCGCATCGTGTGGAAGATCGGATGCATCCGCTCACCGAACGGCGACGTGATCGGACCGTCGGCCGGAAAGCGGAATCGTCGGAGCGCGTTGCCGCCCGCGGGCCGTCCGTGCAACACGTCGGTGATCCCGTTCGACGCGGCGCGATTGGCGGCGGCCGCCCGTTCGAACTCGGCCTTTCGAGCCTGGGCACCCGCGAGCACGGCCGCGAGGTGGATCTCGACCTGCCGGGCATCGTCGACGGCCTGGCGTTCCGTGCCCTGGACCGCGCGCAGGTTGGCCGCTTCGGTCGCGGCGGCCTGGGCCGCCTCGATCACGGTGTGACGACGCAGCTTCAGCGCATGCTGGGCGTCGATGACGTCGAGATGGGCGATACGCACTGCGTCGAGATCGGCTGCGACCCGCTCCCCCACGTTCGACAGGTACCGACTGGCCACCGAGGCATCCCGGATCGACCGCGCGCCACCGAGCGCGGCGAGGGCCGGCGGAGCACTGGCGCCGGCTTGGCGGTAGAGCAACGCGGCGTTGCGGCCACTGCGGCGGCGGGCGACCTCGAGCTGCGCCTGACTCTTCACGACCCGCGCTTCCAGCGCCTGCTTGGCGCGGTTGAGGCGATCGAGGTCGGCAGCGCGGGCTCGGCTCGCGGCATCGGCCCGGGCGACCTGCGCGTCGAGATCGCGTGCCCGGGATTCCAGGTCGGCCCGTCGGGCGCGGGCGACGGTGACCGCCGCGATGGCCTTGGCCTCGTCGTTCGACGCGGCTTCGAAATCCGCGGTCGGGGTGGCGGCGCGGGCGGGGATCCGTCCGGCCGCTCCGGCGGGGGCGAATACCAGGCCCAACGCCATGACGGGCGCGACGCCCAGGGCTGCGCAGGCCCGAATCCGTAACATCAGGAGTTGACGCTAACCACACCAGCAACACTGGTTGCGGACCCTCCGGAGCGACGGGACCGGGGCGGCCCGAGGATTACACGTCGAGGAAGCGTCGCAAACCGACGACGGCCCCGATCGCCCCGATGCTCGCGCCCAGCACCAGCACCATGAGGCTGATCTGGAAGGCGTCGGACGGCCCCACGTACCAACCGTGCCAGAACGTGTTGGTGGTGGACGGAATGGCGTCGGTGAGCACTTTGCGCAGTCCCCAGACCGCGCCGACACCCACCAGCGCACCCACGATCCCCTGCACCATCCCCTCGAGCATGAACGGAACGCGGACGAACCAGTTGGAGGCGCCGACGAGTTTCATCACCTCGATCTCGCGTCGCCGGGCGAACGTGGCCAGGCGGATCGTGTTGACGATGAGGAACAGCGAGGCGAACAGGAGCGCGGCGAAGATCGAGAGGAAGCCGATGCGGATCCACCGGCTCGTGGTGAGGAGGTCCTTCACCGACTTGTCGGCGGTCTCGACCGAGGCGACGCCGCCCAGATTGTCGTACCGGGCCGCTACTTCCTTGGTGAGTTCCGCCTTGCGAGGGGCGACGCGGAACGACTCCGGCAGGTCGGCGGCGCTGGTGGTCGAGACCAGCTGCGGCTGATCGGTGAAGAGGCGCTTGAACTCCTTGTAGGCGTCCTGCTTCGAGAGGTACTTGTAATGGTCGACATCACCACCGGCGCGTGCGTCGCTGTCCAGCGCCCGCTGCACCGCCTTGGTCTCGGGCGTGGTTGCACCCACCTTCATGAAGATCTCGAACTCGACGCCGTCTTTCCAGCGCTGTGTCCCGTGGTCGACCAGACGCGTCATGAGCAGCGCACCGCCGAGCACACACAACGACACGGCGACGGTGATGACGCCGGCCGTCGTCATCAACACGTTGCGGCGTAGCGATACCCAGGTCTCGCGCGCGAAGTAACTCACTCGTCCGAACATGTGAACCTCAGCTTCCGACGCCGTAGACGCCGCGCGCCTGGTCCCGGACCAGCGACCCGTGGTCGAGTTCGAGCACGCGGCGGCGCATCGTGTCGACGATGCGCGAGTCGTGGGTGGCCATCACGACGGTGGTTCCCGTGCGGTTGATGCGATCCAGGAGCCGCATGATGCCCACGGTCGTCTGGGGGTCCAGGTTGCCGGTGGGTTCGTCGGCCAGGAGGATCAACGGCCGGTTGACGAATGCCCGGGCGATCGAGACCCGCTGCTGCTCGCCACCGGAGAGTTCGTCCGGGAAGCGATCCAGCTTCGAAGTGAGCCCGACCAGATCGAGGATCTGGGGCACCTGGGCTTTGGTCACGTGTTGGGGCCGACCGATCACGTCGGACGCGAACGCCACGTTCTCGTAGATCGTCTTGCCCGGCAGCAGCTTGTAGTCCTGGAAGATGCAGCCGATGTTCCGGCGGAGTTGGGGCACCTTCCATTTCGACAGCGCGGTGACGTCACGGCCCGCCACGATGATCCGGCCCGTGGTGGGGGTCTCGTCTCGGAGCAGGAGCCGGAGGAAGGTCGATTTCCCCGAGCCCGATGGGCCGACGAGGAAGACGAACTCACCTTTGCCGACGTCGAGGTTGACGTCCCGGAGAGCGGTGACGTCGCCCTTGTAGGTCATGGTGACGTTCTCGAAGCGAATCATGAGAGCACATCAGGCTATCCGGGACCCGGCGCGGTTCTGGGTCAGGAGGCCCAGAACGCCAGGTCAGCGAGGGTCGCTTCAGTTTGACCGCACCCTGCGAGCGGGTGACGGCAATCAGTTGCCGCTGCGCCGCCACTGGAGGAACGCCTCGATCAGACCGTCGAGGTCGCCGTCGAGCACCGCCTGGATGTTGCCGGTCTCGAATCGGGTGCGTTCGTCCTTCACCAACTGGTAGGGGTGCAACGTGTAGGTCCGGATCTGGCTGCCGAAATCGATGCCGCGCTTCTCCCCCGACAACTGTTCGAGTTCCGCACGGTGGTCGATGCGCTGCTTCTCGGCGAGCCGTGCCGCGAGGATCTGCATCGCCTTGGTCTTGTTCTGGAGCTGTGACCGTTGGTTCTGGCACGACACGACGATGCCGGTGGGCAGGTGGGTGATCCGGATCGCGGAATCGGTCACGTTGACGTGCTGGCCGCCGGCACCGGAGGAGCGGAACGTGTCGATCCGCAGGTCACCGGGATCGATCTCGGGTGCCTCGGCAACCTCGAGGGCGGGCACCGCGTCGAACGCTGCGAACGCGGTCTGGCGCCGCGCGTTGCCGTCGAAGGGTGAGATCCGGATGAGCCGGTGCACCCCCTTCTCGCCGGTGAGCATGCCGTAGGCGTAGCGCCCCTTCACGGTGAACGTCGCCGAACTGATTCCCGCCTCGGTGCCCTCGCTGATGTCGTCGATCTCGACGGTGAACCCGCGCCGTTCGGCCCAACGACTGAACATACGCAGGAGCATCTGGGTCCAGTCCTGCGCGTCGGTCCCGCCGGCGCCCGAACTCACCTGACAGATCGCGTCCCGTTCGTCGTGCTCGCCGATGAACAGCGCGCGCAGTTCGAGTTTGTCGAGTTCGCCGCGCGTCGCTGCGATGCCGGCCTCGATTTCCGGTGCCACGCTCTCGTCCGATTCCTCACGCCCGAGTTCGAAGAGCGTGTCGAGATCGTCGACGCGTTCGGTGAGGCCGTCGATGAGTTCGATGTCGTCACGCACGCCGGCAAGTTCGCTCGTCACCTGGCGAGCCGCATCGGGGTCGTCCCACAGTCCGGGGTCGGCCGCTTGGGTCTCGAGCTCGCTCAACCGCGCGCGCTGGTCCGCAATGTCGAGATAGACGCGCGCTTCGTCGACGCGTTTGCGCACTGCCGCGAGGTCGTCCGAGAAATCACGCATGAGATCGGGTGACGCTCAGCGACCGTGGCAGAGCTTGAACTTCTTGCCACTGCCGCAGTAGCAGGGCTCGTTGCGGCCGGGCGTCTTCTCGACCGCCACCGGCTGCTGGGGTGCGACGTCCTGGTCGACCGGCGCGGGCGCGCCGACCTCGTCCACCGGAGCCGCCGCGGCCGCGGCGGCGAACCCGCTCTGGCCCTGCACGGGATCGTCGGCCGCCGAGTACTGCACGTTGCGCACCGCGGTGGGCGCGTCGTCGGCAACCACCTCGAGGCGGAAGACGTACCGGACGAAGTCGTCCTTGATGCCTTCCATCATGGCCTCGAACATGTCGAAGCCCTCCCGCTGCCATTCGGCGAGCGGATCCTGCTGACCCATGGCCCGCAGGTTGATGCCCTCGCGGAGGTAGTCCATCTCGTAGAGGTGTTCCCGCCAGTGCTGGTCGATCACCGAGAGCATGACCCGGCGTTCGATTTCGCGCAGCTGCTCCGAACCGATCTGAGCTTCCTTCGCTTCGTACTGCGCGATGGCGTCGCCGTTCAGGAGTTCGAACACTTCCTCGGGATCCTTGAGCCCGGCCACCTGCTCACGCGACACCCGCACCGGGAACACGTCCGTGGCACTGAGCATGAGCTCGTCGACGTCCCAGTCCTCGGAGAAGTCGCCGCCCTCCGTCGCCGCCTTGACCACGTGATCGATGGCACCTTCGATCGCGTCGATCGACTCGTCGCGGAGGTCGCCACCGTCGATGATCTGCTGCCGACGGCGGTAGATGACCTTGCGCTGTTCGTTCATCACTTCGTCGTACTTGAGCACGTCCTTGCGGATCTCGAAGTTGCGATCCTCCACCGTGCGCTGCGCGCGCTCGATGGCTTTGGTGACCATCTTCGCTTCGAGCGGGAGATCGTCCGGGAACGCCTTGCCCATCACCCAGTTCATCGCCCCCGTGGCGAAGAGCCGCATGAGTTCGTCTTCGAGCGAGAGGTAGAAGCGACTCTCCCCCGGATCGCCCTGGCGTCCGGCGCGACCTCGCAGCTGGTTGTCGATCCGGCGGCTCTCGTGCCGTTCCGTGCCGAGCACGTACAACCCGCCGAGGTCGCGGACGGCCGTTCCTTCTTCGTCGCACTGTTCCTTGAACTGCTTGACCAGTACCGCGTACTGCTCGGGCTCGGCCTCCGGTGACGATCCGCTCGCCAGCATCTCCTGGCGGGCAAGGCCCTCGGGGTTCCCACCGAGGAGGATGTCGACACCACGACCGGCCATGTTCGTGGCCACGGTCACGGCCCCGATCCGACCGGCCTGGGTGACCACCTCGGCTTCCTGCTCGTGCTTCTTGGCGTTGAGGACCGCGTGCGGGATACCACGCTTGTCGAGCAGGCGGGCCAGGTGCTCGGACCGCTCGACCGAGATCGTGCCAACGAGGACCGGCTGGCCGATGTCGGTGCGGGTCTTGATGTCGTCCGCGAGCGCCTCGAACTTGGCGTCCTCGCTCTTGTAGATGAGGTCGGGCTCGTCGAGGCGGACCATCGCCCGGTTGGTCGGGATGCTCACGACCTCGAGGCCGTACGTGTGCATGAACTCGCCCGCCTCGGTGTTGGCGGTACCGGTCATGCCGGCGAGCTTGTCGTAGAGCTTGAAGTAGTTCTGCAGGGTGACGGTGGCGAGCGTCTGGTTCTCTTCCTTGATCCGGACGCCCTCCTTGGCTTCGACCGCCTGGTGCAGCCCGTCGCTCCACCGGCGGCCGTCGAGGATGCGACCGGTGAACTCGTCGACGATCTTGACCTCGCCGTCGGCCACCACGTAGTCGATGTCGCGCTT
>JBBQXR010000140.1:0-8134 GCA_038209455.1 Acidimicrobiia bacterium | reverse complement strand
GGCCCTCAACACCGCAAAGATCGTGCCCGGTTCGACCGTCGCGGTGATCGGGTGTGGTGGTGTCGGCCAGGCCGTCATCCAGGGCGCGCGCATCGCGGGTGCGAGCCGCATCTTCGCCATCGACCCGGTCGAACTGAAGCGCAAGACGGCCGAGGCGTTCGGCGCGACCGACCTGATCGACCCCGGCGCGGGCGACGCGGTCGCGCAGGTGATGCAACTCACCGGCGGCATCGGCGCCGACTACTCGTTCGAGGTGATCGGTCTGCCCGAGACCATCACGCAGGCGTACGCCATGGCTCGCCGCGGCGGGACCGCGGTGGTGGTCGGTATGCCGAAGTGGGATTCGCAGGTCACCCTGCCCGGCTTCGAGTTGTTCTACGGCGAGAAGAAGTTGCTCGGGTGCGTCTACGGCTCGGCGCAGGTCCGAGCCGACTTCCAGCGCTTCGTCGACCTCGTCGAGACCGGCCGGCTCGACCTCGGCGCGATGGTGTCGGCCGAAATCGGACTCGACGACGTGAACGATGCCTTCCGGGCCATGGCGGCCGGCGAGGTCATCCGCTCGGTCATCACGCACGCGTAACGCCCGGCCGCGGGCGCGCTCAGGGCGCGACGGCCCGGAATACCGCGACCCGGTCCCCACGCGCCTCGAGCGCGTGGAAGTGCTTCCACGCGCGCGGATGGTCCTTGATCCACTGTTGCAACGCGGGGATGCCGGCTGCGGCCGGCGGCACTTCGGCCCGGAGGTGTTCGGCATCGGCCCGATCGGCGCGATGCAACTCGTCGAAACCGGCAACCATGACGTAGCCCGAGTCGCGTGAGTACGGGCCTACCTCCGAGTTGGCGGCGACGACCAGACGGGTCCGGGCGCGGCTGCGTTCGACGACGTGGTCTGAACCCACCTGCCACGTGAACGAGGGATCCCGTCCGGCGCGGATGCCGGCGTGATCGAGGGCAAGGAGGATCCCGCTCGCGGCCTGATCGGAGTCGAAACCTGGAGCCGACTCCACGAGCACCGGAGCCGGAGCACGGCGGGCCTCCGCCACCGTCGCAGCCTGCACCGCATCGACGAGGCGCGCAGAGTCCGAGAAGAGCGGGCGCGCCTGGGTCGCGTCGACGGTTGCGGCCACCGACATCGCGGCCGCGCCGACCGCGCACACGACCACCCCCCATCGTCGACTCGTCGGTGACTGCACGGACGCGCGCAGGACACCCATGACCGTCCATCCGATCGCCAACCACGTGATCACGCCGACCAACCACATCCACCGGACCACGTAGCCGAACGGCTCCCCGACGACCCGCGCGGTCGCGACCCACGCGATCACCCCGAGCCCGGTCGCGAGCAGACCCAGTGACCAGGCCGGCCGGTCCCGCCGCCGCACCGCGACCACCATCGCGCCGACGAGCAGGACCAGCGCCCACGGCACCTGCCACGACGGATCGAGGCCGCCGCCACCGAACGGGGTCGACCGCTCGTGCCCAGTCATCCACGGTGCGGGAATCCCGAACTGACTGACGACGATCCTCGCGGCGCGCGTCCAACCGGTGATATCGGGGTGGGAAGCCGTCCAGTACCGCCAGAGCTCGCCGAGGTTGCCGCCGCGCCTGTGTGTCGCGTCGATCACCGGCGGGATCCAGAGGACTGCGGTGACGGCCAGGCTCACGAGCACCAATCGGACCGGACGGCGGACCCGCCCCCGCCGGGCGTCGATCGCGACGAGGACGGATGCGACGACGACCGCCGCCAGCGCGACCGGCGCGGCCCCGAGGTGGGTCTGCACCGCGTCACACGCGACGCCGACCGTGACCGGGAGCAGGAACGCGTCTCCACACGCGACGCACCACACCAGGAGGACGAGCACGAGCAGCGGCACCACGACCATGTACGGGTTCCATCCCGATTGCAGGAAGTCCCCACCGAGCGCGCGGGTGAACGTCATGATCACGACCAGTCCGAGCGCCGCACCCGCCCCACCACCGCGCCGCCAGACCAGGAGCGCCGCACCCACGAGGAACAGTCCGTTCACGAGCGCGCTCGCCGCGAGGAGCGCGGCACCATCGGCGCCGAAGATCCGGTACGGCGGAGCGAGGACGTAGAAGAGCAGCGGGCCCGGATGATTCCAGAGAAACCGTGAGTACGCGCCGACGAGCGGCGTATGCGCGGAACCGACGTCGCGCACCCGGATCTCGAGCAACGCCAGATCGGAACTTGCGTGGTAGTGCAAGCCGAGCGCGTGGACCACGAGCACGATCACCGGCACCACGACGATCAACCCGAAGGCCACCAACCCGAGCCGATGCGACGACCGCCAACGGTCACGCGTCTCGATCGCTCCGCCCCTGCTCACCCCTCCGAGCGTAGGGCCACCACAACTCGCAACGACGCCAGCGTCAGGAACCCGAACGGATGGTTTCAGGGGCTATACGACGCAGCCCACTCCCGAGCCGGAGCTTGCGGAGGCGAGCAGCCCGGAAGCGAGTCGACATGAGGCATGACCACCAGGAGTGCGAGCGGACGGGCCGAAATGACGTGAGTGGAGAGACAATCAGGACGTGATGTCCTTGCGGCGGAACCACCAGAGGCCGATGCTGACGAAGACGATCACGTACGGGATCTGGGCGACGACGTTGCGGACCATGTCGCCACCGAAGTGAACGCCGCGGAAGAGGTCCGCCCAGGCACCGTTGTAGAAGGTCGGGAAGCCGTACCGGATCGGACCGATCGAATCGATCGCGCCGAGGATCGACGTCACGATGTACAGCCCGACGCCGCCCATGATTGCGCCCGCCGAGTTGTCCATCATCGTCGAGAGCATGAAGGAGAACGCGGCGACACCGGCGATGCCCCACGCGGCGAGCACGCCCGCGAGTGCGATGTTCCCGACGATGGAGCCGACCGACATCGAGAGACCCAACGCCGGGATCGAGAGTCCTTCGTACCCGAAGGCGATGCCACCGGCGATGAGCCCGGAGACCAGGATCAACGCCGTCGCCAGTGCCGAGTACAGGCCCGCCACGATCAACTTGGCGGCAAGGAGCCGGCCCCGTCCGATCGGGCGGGTGAGCAGGAACCGCAGGTTCCCCCAACCCGCTTCACTCGCGATCGCGTCGCCGGCGAAGAGACAGAAGATCACCACGAGGAAGAACTCGCTCATGACCCGCAGCGTCGCGATCGGGACGAGCAGTCCCGACTTCGATGCGAGATAGAAGAAGCGGACACCGCCGCCGCCGCCTCCGCCTCCGCCACCGCCGCGGTCGGTGAGGCTCGGCGGGTTGGCCTTCAACGCGATCGTGATGGTGATCGGCACGAGGATGACGAAGCCGAGCGCGACCCACGTGCGCGGCCGGCGCATCTGCTTGACGAGCTCGACACGAATGAGGCGCAGCATCAGGCTCCCTTCCCGACGTGGCGCTCGGTCTCTTCGCCGACCAAGCCGAGGAACGCCTCTTCGAGGGCGTGACGTGAGGTGACGGTCTGCACGCCGATCCCGGCGCCGACCAGTGCGGTCACGAGTTCGGGACGGGTCGCGCCGGCGAGGCGCACCACCAACCCGGGCGACTCGTCGAGCACCCGTTCCACGCCCGGAAGCGCTTCGAGCACTGCGTGCGCCCGGGCGGAGTCGTCGACCTCGACGTAGGCGGAGGCGCCGGCCGCGATCAGCTCGGACACGGTGCCGGTCGCCACGAGCTTGCCGCGATCCATGACCACGGCGTGGGAACAGATCTGTTCGATCTCGGAGAGGATGTGACTCGAGAGCAGCACCGTCCGGCCCTCGTCGCCGACTCGCCGCAACAGCTCGCGCACCGCGCGCATCTCCTGGGGGTCCAGACCGTTGGTGGGCTCGTCGAACACGAGAAGTTCGGGCCGGCCGAGGAGCGACCGTGCGATCCCGAGCCTCTGGCGCATGCCTTGCGAGTAGGTCTTGACCTTGCGATTGATCGCGTCACCGAGTCCGGCGACCGCGAGGGCAGCGTCGACATCGGCGTCGGCGAACTTTTCACCGCCGGCCTCCCAGTAGAGGCGCAGGTTCGAGATCCCCGAGATATGCGGCACGAACGACGCGTGCTCGATCATCGTGCCGACGCGTCGTAACTCCGGACACCCCGGCTTGACGACCCGGTCGAACAGGCGAGTTTCGCCACCGGAGGGCCAGGCCAACCCCACGAGCATGCGCAGAGCCGTCGTCTTGCCCGCACCATTCGGGCCGAGCAGACCGCAGACCTGGCCGGCCTGCACCTCGAAGTCGAGATGATCGACCGCGAGTACGGAGCCGTACCGCTTCGAGAGGTCGCGCACCGCGACGGGAGCTGGAGACATGGGTCCAAACGCTACGCCGCCGGGTGTGTGGGTCCGAACCCGAACCCATGAGGAACCTGTGAAGACGGGGATAGGGTCCGCGAGTGGCGACCGAACCGGAACGATTCCAGCGCTGGCTCCAGCAGGGTGGCGGCGGTGACCGCGAGGCCATCCCGGCGGCCACGGTGATCCTCCTGCGCGATACCGACGCGGGACTCGAGACGCTCATGCTGCGCCGGAACTCGAAACTCGCATTCGGTGGGATGTGGGTGTTCCCGGGCGGACGCGTGGATGCCGACGACCATGTCGACGGTACGCACGACTTCGACGCTGCCCGGCGCGCCGCGGTACGCGAGGCGCAGGAGGAGTCGGGACTCGCAGTGGATCTCGACTCGCTCGTCGCGCTCTCACACTGGACGCCGCCGCCCCAGACCCCGAAGCGGTTCTCCACGTGGTTCTTCGTCGCGCCCGCACCCGAGGGCGCGGTCACGATCGACGACGGCGAGATCCATGAGCACCAGTGGGTCTCGCCCGGCGACGCGCTCGCCCAGCGTGACGGCGGCGAGATCGAGCTCGCGCCGCCCACGTGGGTGACGCTCCACACGCTGACCCGGTCCACCACGGTGCAGGACGCGCTCGCGGCCGCGGCCGCTGCTGACCCGCCGCGGTTCGTGACCAAGATCGCGTTCGAGGAGGGCCGGATGGTCGCCATGTGGGAAGGCGATGCCGGATACGAGACGGGCGACTCCTCAGTGGCGGGACCGCACCATCGGCTGATCATGGTCGAAGGCACCTGGATCTACGACCGCAGCGAGGAACTCGATGCCTGAGGCCCGACTCCCCGAACTCGGCTTCTACGTCCTGCCGGGCCACACCGACACTCCGGCGGATGCGATCACCGAAGCCCGGGACGGCGAAGCCCTCGGGCTCGGTGCCGGCTTCATCTCCGAACGGTTCAACGTGAAGGACGCCGGTGTCCTCTCCGGCGCGGTCGGTGCGGTCACCACCGAGCTCGGGATCGCAACTGCGGCCACGAACCACAACACCCGCCACCTGCTCGCCACCGCGACGATGGCGACCACGATGCATCGCCTCACCGGAGGCCGCTTCTGTCTCGGCCTCGGCCGCGGGTTCGACTTCCTCTTCGACGTCATCTCGTTGCCGCGCATCACCAACGCGCAGATCGAGGATGCGGTCGACGTGTACCGCCGGCTGTGGCACGGCGAAGTGGTGATGGGTCACGCCGGTCCGGCGGGCTCGTACTCCGTGCTCCACCAGGACGCGCGCTTCGACGAGGACATCCCCGTGCTGCTCTGTGCGCTCGCCGAGCAGACCCTGGAACGCGCCGGTGCCTACGTGGACGCGGTGGTCCTCCACACGTACTTCACCGACGAGACATTGGCGCGCAGCGTTGCCGCGGTCCGGCGGGGTGCCGAACGGGCCGGTCGTGATCCCGCGAGCGTTCGGGTCTGGAGCGTGCTCGGCACCGTCGGCGACCATCTCTCGCACGAGGCCCAGCTGCGCAAGACCGTCGGCCGGCTGTCCACGTACCTCCAGGGCTACGGCGACCTGCTCGTGCGGGTCAACCAGTGGGACCCCGACGTGCTGGCGCGCTTTCGCGCCGACGACGTCGTGGCGTCGATCCCCGGTGCGATCGACGCGATCGGCACGGTCGAGCAGTGGGAGCACATCGCCGGAATCCTCCCCGACGAATGGATGGCCGCAGCGGCGGTCGGGTCACCGAAGGCGTGCGCCCGGCGCGTGGTCGACCAGTTCACCGCCGGCGCCGACAGCGTGATCCTGCACGGCGCCACACCCGCCGAGCTCACACCCATCGTGGAGGCCTACCGCGCGGTGCGTCCGACCGGGTTCGACGATCTCCCCAGCAACCCCGGCTGGATGACGTCACCGTCCTGAGCGCTCCAGGCGGACGAGTCGGACCGCCTGCTCGCCGGCGGCGGGGAGTGCTTCGGTCCGGCGTGCGGCACGATCGAGCATGAACCCGCCTTCGAGGAGGGCGATGATCGTGAGTGCGAGGCTGCGCGCGGCCGCCGCGTCGATGCCGACATCCGTGAATCGCCCGGTCAACGACCCGACCCAGGCGGCGAAGACATCGTCGGTCGCAACCCGCAACACCTCGTTGGTCGAGGCAACTTCGAGTGCGATCACTGCGATGGGGCACGCGTCGGCGTAGTCGGTCGCCTCCAGCGTCATCGCCGCGCCGTCGAAGACCGCGCGTAACGAAGCCTCGAGATCCGGCGCGGCGTCCCACACCAACTCGACGAGTTGTTGGAACATCGGCCCCGACGTACGGATCACGGTCTCCGCGAGTTCGACCTTGCCCCCTGGATAGAAGTGGTACAGCGATGCGAACGGTGCCGACGCGGTGGTGACGATCTCTTTGATGCCGGTCGCCGCGTAGCCCTTGCGGTGGAACAGGTCGGCTGCCGCGGCACGGATGCGTTCCTTGGTCGGGGGTTGTTCGACGGCTAGGTCCGTCACGGGCGCGCCGATTCCCGGCGGCGGAGCAGGACCACCACACCGACGAACCCGAGCGCGAGGTCCGCCGCGATCTCGAAGAGTGCCGCGAACCACGAGAACCCGGTCACGTGCGGCGCGACGTGGGCACCGGTGAACGAATCGCTCAACGAGCTCCAGTGCGGGAGCAGGTGCGCCAGCACGAATCCGATCGCGCTCACAAAACCCACGACGACCGCGAACACCGGTGCCAGACGGTGCCGGCGGAACACGAGCACGATGGTGATCACCGCCAGGACCATCTGCAGGTTCCCGGCCCAGAACACGGGCCACGCCAGGACGTCCATGCCCCGGCGGAAGTGGTCGGCGGCGTGGACGACCAGCGCCACCGCGAACACGACGGTGACGACCACCAACGGTTCGCGCCCAGACCTGTCGACATCACGACCGGTGCGGCCTTGCACTTCGACTGCCATGGCGACCTCCTGGGCTGTAGATAGATCACTCTAACGGCTACCAATGGTCGACACCGAGCCCCGGAAACACCGCATACTGAGGCCGTGACCGCCCTGGACGTGAGCCCGGCCCGCCCCGAGGACTCCGAGATCCTGCAGCGCCTCATCGAGCTCTACGCGTACGACTTCTCCGAGTTCAACGGTGCCGATCTCGGCTCGGACGCCCGCTACCCCGCCTACCCGCACTTCGACGCGATCTGGACCGAGCCCGAGCGCCACGCCCTCCTCTTCCGCGTCGGGGGTCACCTGGCCGGCTTCGCCATCGTCCGCACCGGCGAGCCCCACGACATGACCGAGTTCTTCGTCATGCGCAAGTACCGCCGCTCGGGCGTGGGGATCGACGCGGCCCGGGCCGTCTTCGCCCGGTTCCCCGGCGCGTGGCAGACCCGCGAGCAGTTCGCGAACACTGGGGCCACCGCCTTCTGGCGCCGCGCCATCCCGGTGCCGTTCACCGAGGACGCGAACGACGAAGGCCCGTTCCAGCAGTTCACGATCTCCGAGGTTGCCTGAACGGCCGATCAGAAACCGTAGAAGTCGGCCGTTGACGGTCAGGCGCGCGCGGCGACCATGCGGCGGAGTCCGTCGCGCCAGTCGACCTGCGTCGGCCCGACCAGTTCCAACATCTTCGTGGTGTCGATGGTGACGCCGCCGATGGTGGAATCGGTCTCCGCGAACGTGGCCGACTTCCCCACCAGTTCCGCCAGGAACTCGCACCACTGCTCGAGGTCGACGGCCTCCACCCCACCCCAGTTGACGATCGTCGCGGGGACGGTCGCGGCGTCGAGCAGCGCCGGGATCATGCGGATGATGTCGTCCTCGTGGATCGGGTTGAACCGGTTCGGCC